>DASTFB010000031.1 GCA_035709005.1 Candidatus Methylomirabilota bacterium
AGGCCTGACGCTGCGAGTGGAGCGCGGTCGAAGCGCGTTCTACCTGGCGTTCGCGCCGGGCCGGGCCTGAGCCCGGCGCGACCCTGACCCGGCGCGGCCGGCCCGCGCCGGGTCAGTTCGGCAACGCGATCTTCTTGAGCAGATCCATCGCCTCGAGCATCTTGCCGGTGCCCAGCGCCACGCAGGACAGCGGCTCGTCGGCGACGGTGACGGGCAGGTGCGTCTCCCGCCGGAGCAGATCGTCGAGGCCGCGGAGCAAGGCGCCGCCGCCGGTGAGGACGATCCCCTTCTCCACGATGTCGGCGGCCAGCTCGGGCGGCGTGCGCTCCAGACACGTGCGCACGGTATCCACGATGGTCATCACGGATTCCCGCAGCGCCTCGCGGATCTCCTCGTCGGCGATGGCGATGGTCTTGGGGACGCCGTCGATCAGGTCGCGGCCCTTGACGTCCATCGTCCGACGCTCGCCGGCCAGGGGGACGGCCGAGCCGAGCATGATCTTGATCTCCTCGGCGCGCCGCTCACCCACGAGCAGGTTGTAGTGCTTCTTGATGTACTGGAGCACGGCTTCGTCCATCTCGTCTCCGGCGATGCGCACGGATCGGCAGAAGACCGTGCCCGACATGGAGATCACCGCGACCTCCGTGGTGCCGCCCCCGATGTCGACGATCAGGTTCCCCCCCGGCTCGTGAATGGGCAGCCCCGCGCCGATGGCGGCCGCGGTCGGCTCTTCCACCAGGTACACCTCGCGGGCGCCCGCGTGCAGCGCGGAGTCGCGGACGGCGCGTTTTTCCACCTGGGTGATCCCGGAAGGAACGCCGATGACCACGCGCGGCCGGCTCAGGCCGCGGCGGCGGCGGTGGGCCCGGCGGATGAAGTACTCGAGCATCTGCTCGGTGACGTCGAAGTCGGCGATGACGCCATCCTTTAGAGGCCGAATGGCGACGATGGTGCCGGGGGTGCGACCGAGCATCGCTTTGGCTTCGTGGCCCACGGCGACGACCGAGTGGTCGGCCTGCCGGATGGCCACGATGGACGGCTCGTTGAGCACGATCCCTTCGCCCCGCGCGAAGACGAGCGTGTTGGCCGTTCCGAGATCGATCGCCAGGTCGGTCGAGAACAGGCCGGGCAACCACTTAAACAGCATCACTCGCCTCCCCTTTGAATGAAGTTCGCGCGCGGTTCAGCAAGTTTTGCGCCAATACTACGCTCAAGTCCAGAAATACCCAACACTAAAGCGAACCCCGCGTTCCCCTCGCGGCCGACATGTCAGCCTGCTGTCTGCCGTGGTGCGGAGCTGACAGTGAGGCCTTGCCGGCGCCGCCCGAGAACACTACAGTGCGCCCGTGACATCCGCCATCGTCTCGGCTCTCCATCTGCTCGCGCTGGCCATCGGTCTGCCCGCCGTCTTCCTGCGGGGCCGGTCGCTGCGCGGTCGGCTCGATGCCGACGGCCTGCGCCGGCTCTTTGCCGCCGACGCCGCCTGGGGCATCGCCGCGCTGCTCTGGACGACCACCGGGCTGCTCCGCGCGTTCGCCGGGCTGGAGAAGGGAACGGGTTTCTATCTCGCCTCCGAGCTGTTCTGGACGAAGCTCGGCTTCTTCGGCGCGATCCTGGCTCTCGAAATCTGGCCGATGGTGAGCTTCATCCGCTGGCGCCTCGCCCTGCGGCGTGGTCGGGCTGCCGACACATCGGCCGCCGCGGCGCTCTACGTCGTGAACCACGTGGAGCTGGTGCTGGTCGTGATCATCGTGTTCGTGGCGAGCTTCATGGCTCGAGGGTTTTAAAGTCGGAGGGGACCACGAAGCAGGAACCAGGACGCTGATCGCGTGAGAGAGGGACCGGGGCGGGTGATTCCGGCGGGGCACGGGCGTGGCGAAGCCCGGGTGCCCGTGCCCTGTTCAAAGGAGCGTGGATGGGACTGGAGCAGACCCTCGACGAGACGCTGAAACGGGCCATCAAAGACCGCGATGCCAGAACCGCGGATGTCGTGCGGATGGTCAAGACCCGGCTGGCCGAGCGGCGGACGGCCAAGGGTTTCACGGGCGAGGTGGATGACGCCCTCGTGCTCGACGTCATCGGCGCCTACCGCAAGCAGCTCCAGAAGGCGCTCGCCGAGTTCGAGAAAGCGGGGGACCGGGGCGCCGGGCAGGCGGCCCAGCTCCGCTTCGAGATGGGGTTCCTGGACCGGTATCTGCCCCGGCGGCTGGACGAGGCAGACCTCCGCGCCCTGGTCAAGGAGCGCCTGGCCGCGCTCGTCATCAACGACCCCAAGCAGGCGGGCCGCCTGGTCGGCGACATCATGAAGACCCACAAGGGGCAGGTCGACGCCGCGGACGTGAAGCGGATCGCGGAGGCTCTGCTGAGCGGCGCGCCCCAGCCATGAATGGGCCGCGCACCGCCGCGGCCGTCGTCATCGGCGGGGGCGTGGTGGGCTGCTCCATCGCCTATCACCTGGCCCGTCGGGGCGTGCGCGACGTGGTCGTCCTGGAGCGGGACACGATCGGCGCCGGCACGACGAGCAAGGCCGCCGGCGGGATCCGGGCGCAGTTCCCGACGGAGACGGAGATCCGCTTCTCGCTGGAAAGCATCGCCGTCTTCGAGCGCTTCGTCGAGGAGTTCGGGATCGATCCCGGCTATCGGAAGATCGGCTATCTCTTTCTCGTCTCGGACGCCAACGACCTCGGAGGCTTTCGCGAGCGTGTCGCCCTGCAGCGCCGACTGGGTGTGGACGTTCGCGTGATCTCGCCGGCCGAGGCCCAGGCCCTCGTCCCCGCCCTTCGCGTGGATGACCTCATCGCGGCCGTGTGGGGTCCTCAAGACGGTATGGCCGGCCCGGCGGAAGTGACGGCGGGGTTCGCCCGTAGGGCCCGCGAGCTGGGGGCCCGAATCCTCGAGGGGGTCGAGGTCACCGCGGTCGAGGTCGAGCGCGGCCGGGTCGCCGCCGTTCGCACCGACACGGATCGGCTGAGCACGCCGCTGGTCATCAATGCCGCCGGCCCGGCCGCGGCGCGCGTGGCGCGCCTGGCCGGCGTTGCCGTGCCCGTCCGGCCGCGCCGCCGCCACATCTTCTTCACCGAGCCCTTCGCCGCGATCCCCGGGCCCGTGCCCCTCACCACCGATCGCGCGACCGGCTTCTACTTCCGCAAGGAGCTCGAGCAGCTCCTGCTCAGCCCGGGGGACGTCGAGGACGTGGGGGAGGATCGGACCGCGGCAGTGGACTGGGCTCGCGTCGAGGAGACCGTCGTCAAGGCCGTCCACCGCCTGCCGATCATCGAGAAGGCCCGCATCGCGGGAGGCTGGGCCGGGCTGCGTCCGCTCACCCCAGACGAGCACGCCATCATCGGCTGGGCCCCCGGGGTGGAAGGTTACTTCCTGGCCGTAGGCTTCGGGGGTCACGGCTTTCAGCACTCCCCCGCAACGGGCCTTCACGTCGCGGAATGGATCGTCGACGGGAGGCCGTCGCTGGATCTCTCCCTGTTCGATCCGGCGCGCTTCGGGTCTCCGAAAGGGGCAGGACCTGAAAGTGGCAGAGCCTGACTGTCAAGGAGCTTGACGCCTAGTTTGAGCTCCCGCCGACCCGCGAGACGGTCCCGCTGCCCACGTTCGAGACCCACACGGCACCATTGCCCACGGCCAGGCGCACCGGGCCCTTCCCCACCGGGATGGCCGGGCCGACGACGCTGTTGTTGGTGACGTCCACGCGCCAGACGCTCCCCCCCAGATAGTCGGACACCCAGATCTGACGCCCGACGGCGGCGACGCCGCTGGCGCTCTGGCCGACGGCGAAGGTCACCACCGCGTTGCGCTCCTCGTCGACCCGCGACACCGTCGCCGACTGGCTGGCGACCCAGATGCCCGTGGGACTGGCGATCACCGCGCTGGGCCCCTGGCCCACGGACACCGGCGAGCCGAGGATCCGGTTCGTGCGGGGATCGATCCGCCAGAGCAAGCTGTCCCGGAAGCCGGCGACCCACACGCCGGTCTTGCCCAGGGCGAGCCCGATGGGCTCGGCGCCGACGGGAATCGTGGCCACGACCTGCCGGGTGCGCGGGTCGATCCGGGAGACGGTCCCGCTGCCCATGTTCGTGACCCAGACGCTGCCCGCACCGACGACGATGTCCAGGGGCTCCTTGCCCACCTTGATCGCCGGCCCGCGGACCTCGTCGGTACGCAGGTCGATCGTCCACACCTCGTCGCTGCCGTTGGCGGCCACCCAGACGGCACCTTCGCCAACGGCCAGGCCGACGGGACGCACGCCGACGGCGTACCGCTTGGCCACCAGGTTCGTCTCGGGATCGATCCGGGCCACGCTGTTATTGGTGAGTTCGGCGACCCACACCCCCCGGCCGGCTGCCGCGATGCCCTGCGGATCCCCTTGCACGTCGACGGTCGCCACGACGGCCGGCCGGATCATCGGCGCGAACTGCAGGCTGGCCAGGAACGGCTCGCCCTCGCGCTCGAGCGGCGTGGCCGGTTGCCCCTGTCGCCGGCGCTCGCTGTAAGCAACGTTGACGGCGAGCGTGGGGGCGTTGGGATGCAGACAGAGCGCGTGGTGGAGCGAGAGGACGAAGACCTCGTTGGGGAACTCCGGCACTCCACGGTCCTCGGCGACCGCGTCGTAGCGCTGGCAGCCGGGGGCCGGGCCGGGCGCTGACCGGAACTCCAGGAGCCGGAAGCGCCCGCCCCGCAGCTCGGCTTCGCGGGCGCGCAGCAACTGCTGCAGCAGCTGCTCGCGGGAGGGAAAGGGCGTATCGATGTTGGCCACGGCCGCGGTCGCCCAGATCGTGGCGCCGGGCGCATCGTTGCTCCCCTGCTTCACAAAACCCGCCACACTTCGCCACATCTCGTCCTTGGGCAGGGTCGGCGCGACGTACCAGCGATCGCCCTGGGGCGGCAGGACGGAGAACCCATCGAACTGCATGCGCTGCCCGGGCTGCTGCACCGGGGTCAGGTCCGGCCCCGAGGAGCAGGCCGCGGCCAGCAGCGACAGACCGACGAGCCAGCGGAGACGAGCGGAAGTGGTCATGGCCAGACCAGATAACTGTCGAGGGGGTGAGATTGTCAACACCTCTTCTCCGTAGAGGAGCGGTGTCAGGAACTCCGACTCTCGTCTGAGCTGAACGCGCTAAATCTCGTCAGTGATCCTTACAATCCCGCCGCCCGATCGACGCGGACTCCACACAAGTAGCGGTCACCGCGTTGTTTTTCAGCGTGGCACGGCGCGTGCTGGACCGCTGCCCGCTCGTCGCCGTCAACAGACTGCTGTCGAGAGGCAGCGACTGGGGCGGCGACCAAGCTATGGGCGTCGAGAAATCACGCGCATGGCAGCTTCGGGTTCTCCCGCCCAGCGCCGGGGAGTCCGGAGCACCGGGCGAGAAAGGCTCGCCCACCCCACGGCGTCGGTAGCGCAGCGGGCCGACGACGACGCGGGAGTGGCCAATATCCGCTGGACGTCACTCATTTGGAGGACAGCATCATGAGGAGAGTACTTGCGGTACTCGTCTCGGTGCTGGTCGCCGCGTGGCCGCTCCTGCTGCCGCAGACGACCAGTGCCGGGAGCCCTTGCAGCAACAATGGCGGGAAGGTTTACGCGAGCAGCTCGGCGACCAACATCCCCATCGCCGCCGCCGTGCAGGTCCAGGACCAGGAAGTTAAGGCGAAAGCCGAGGGCAGCAACTATGCCAACGGTGGCTCCTCGGAGGCGGAGACCCTGAACGTCGCCGTTCCAGTCGCTGTGCAGTACGACTCCGGTAACGCACAAGGCGGTTACGGTGGTGGCGGCGATGGTGGTGGTGATGGCTCCGCTGCTGCCGCCGCCGCGGCCGGCGACGCCGCCGCCGCGGCCGCGGCCGCTGGCGATGCCGCCGCAGCCGCCGCAGCTGCTGGCGGCGATGGCGACGGCGGTGCGGCCGCCGCGGCCGCCGCCGCTGGGGGAGGTTACGGCGGTGACGGTGGTAATGGCTATGGTGGCGATGCGGACGGGTACGCGAAGAACAGTGTGGATGACACCACGATTATCAACGCCACCAAGTCGAGCGCTGACGGCGGCACGGCAGGCCATTATGTCAGGGCCACCGGGTCGCAGAATGCGGATGCCTACGCCGGGAACAAGGGCAACAGCGCGAGCGCCGGGGACGTCGACGTCGATGCCGGCGGGGTCAGCGGCGATCCGTGCAAGCAGATCATCAAGGACTCCGTCGGCGTCATGGCCATCAACGGCGCGAACTACTTCAAGGGCAACGTGATGCAGAACGTGAACGCCAACCTGGGCAACGCTGCCAACACGAGCGTCAACCTGGGCGAGCTGATGCCGCAGCAGGATCGCGTGGTGTTCCCGGCTTGGGGCGAGGGCCCCTATGTGCCGGATCTGAACGGCCCCGGCCAGACGCCAACCTTCAACATCAACGTGAACCCGAACACGAACCAGAACACGAACATTATCAGCTTCTAACCGCTGTCCACCCGGCTCTGGCGGCAGCGCGCTGGGCGCTGCCGCCAGGGTCTTTCCTCTCGCCGGCCGGCCGCGAGAGGCGCAGAGCGAAGAGGCGCTCGTGATGATGGTGACGAAGGCACTCGCGGTGATACTGGCGGTCGTGCTGTTTACGCCCGCCCTCGCTGGCGCTCAGCAGGGGATCAGCGGGTCGACCGGCGTGATGGGCATCTCCGGCGCCAACACGGTCCAGGGCTCCACGATGCAGGGGTCCACCTCGTCGCTCGGCAACGCGGCCAACACCGCGGCGAACGGGCTGTCCGGACAGAACGTCAACGCCAACCTCAACACGAACCAGAACACGACGGGGGTCAACATCGGAGGCATCAACTACACCGGGGGCAACGGCGAGGGCGAAGAGGGCACGGGCGGGGAGATGTCGTCAACCTTCGCCTCCCCGTCCCAGTACATCGGTTTCGGCAGCTCGACCAACTACAGCGTGAACCTGCTGCAGGTACCGGGATTCCTCGGGGTGCCTTCGAACTTCTCGCAGCCGTACAAGCCGGATCTCTGGGTGAACGGGCCGGGGCCCATCGTGCCCTCGACGCTGACCCTGGCTCAGGCGGACGAGTGCCGGGCCTCCGGCGTCGATGTCGATTGGGACGGGGGCGAGCGGGCGTCCGTGGACTCGATCGAGCTGATCTGGCCCTCGCTGGGCCAGAAGTTCCCGACCATGAGCAGCCCGGCGGCGTACCTGGGAACCAGCAAGGTGTCGTCCACCGAGAAGTACTCGTTCATGGCGACGATCTGCCAGGGGGCCTACGAGGCGATGAAGCGGGGCGCCACCAAGGGCATCGTCACCTTCGTGATCCGGCCGCGGAACCGGTCGGCCGGCATCGGCTTCGGCACCACGGGCGGCGGCTCGTGGATCCCCTCGGGCGTCACCAACACGCATCCCTACGCGCTCGCCGGGTCCCTGGGGTTCGGCACGGGCTGGGCGCGGGCCTACGCCGAGGGCGAGCTGATGATGCACATCGTGTCCCTTCGCGAGCTGAATACCGGATCGCCGAAGGCCCGGGTTGTCCCGACGGCCAGTGCTCCGGCCCCCCAGGTCGCCGACAAGCCACGGGACGATGCCGAGCGCGCGCGCGCCACCGAGCGGGCGTGGTTCGGTGCGCCCGCCTCCGAGCAGGCACAGGCTCGGACGACGCAGCCTCGGCTGGCGCCGGTGAGCGGCGCCACCTCGGAAGATTCGGCGCCGGCGGCGAGTGGCTCCGTGCAGCAGGTGGCCGAAGGCGCCCAGGTCGAGGCCGCCCGCACGCGGACCCCGGCTGACAAGGCCTGGTTCGGCGGGGCGTACACCCGCTGATCGCGGCGGCGAGGCGTTGCCAGGGCGGTCGCTGCCCCTCTGATCTCGGGCTATTCGAGAACCACGAACCCGTCGAGAAACGCGGTGAAATCGGCCCGGTACTGCTCGAAGGTCCCCGCGAACGTATAGGTGACGACCTGAACGGCCCCGCGCGGTCCCGCATAGTAGTACCCGTAGTAGACGAACGGGCCCAGCGGTCCCGTACCCTCGGATTGCAGCAGCAGGACGGGGACCCCGTTCACCACCTTCCGCTCCTCTCTGGTGATCCGGGCGTCCGAGGCTTCGCGGCGGGCGTTGTTGATCACGATCTGCTTCCAGCTGTCGGGAGGAATCTGCCTGGGCTCGGCCACGACGAGGGCCCCGGCCTGATTGCTCACGTGCGTGAGCTCGAGCTCGGCCGCCATGTTCTGCTTGGGATCGGTGAATCGCCAGCGGGCCTGGTCGATCCAGATGCCGTAGGGAACCTGCCGGCCGGCGAGCAGCATCGTGGCGCCGGGCGGCCGGGACGAGCCGATCGTGGTCGATCCGGCGGCGTCCGCGTACTTCCAGGTGCCGTTGGCTTGCAGGACCACCATTCGCCCGTCCTGAGTGATCGCCTTCAGCGTCTGAGTCGGAACCTTGCCGGCTTGAGCCCACGCCAGGCCGGCGAGCAGCCAGACGGTGAGCACCGCGGAGAGGCCGGCCGGCTTCATAGTGCGTTTCCACCAGATTCCGAGCGCCACGCCACCACTATGCACCAGCGCTGCGAGCGAGGTAAACTTTCGAGCGCGTAGAGGTACACTTTCGAGCGCGTATTTGAGGTCACGAACTATGATTCGGAGCGTTCTGGGCCTGCTACTCCTCTTGATCGTTTCCGCGAGCGCGGCGGCGCGCGACGTGGAGTCCCTCAAATCCGGGGAGGCCGAGTCCCTCAGGCCCTCGAACGAGGCGGCCGGCCGCGAAGACATCGTCGCGGCGATCGAGCGCTACACGCGGGCCATCGAGGACCGGGACCTGTCGGCCGACGAGCTGAGCGCGGCCTTCCGCAATCGCGCCGGGGTCTACCTCCGCAACGGGCAGCACGACCTGGCCATCCGCGACCTCGACGCCGCGATCCGCCTGAACCCCGGCGACCCCGGCGCCTTCAACAATCGGGGGCGCGCCTACAGCCTCCGCGGCGAATACGATCGCGCCATCGAGAACTACACGGAGGCCATCCGTCTCGACCCGAGCTTCGCCGAGGCGTACTACAATCGGGCCCTGGCCTACCGGCGCCTGGACGACCACGATCGGGCGATCCAGGACTACGACGTGGTGCTCCGGCTCAACCCCGACGACGCCAGCGCGCTGAGCAATCGTGGCAACGCCTACAGCGCCCGGAAGCAGTGGGATCCGGCGATCAAGGACTACACCGCCGCGCTCAAGCTGAAGCCGACTTTCGCCGACGCCTACTACAACCGGGGCGTAGCCTTTCGCCGGAAGGGCCAGGCCGACAAGGCTATCCAGGACTTCGACGCCGCGCTCCGGATCGACCCCAACGACGCCATGGCCCTCACCAACCGGGGCTTCGCCTACGGCCTCAAAGGCCAGCACGATCGGGCAATCCAGGACTATGACGCCGCCATCCGCCTCGACCCCGGTAACGCCGTGGCGTTCTACTATCGTGGCAACGCCTACCGCAAGAAGGGTGACAGCGACCGGGCGATCCAGGACTACGACGCCGCCATCCGGCTCGACCGGAATTACGCCTCGGCTTACAACAACCGGGGCGTCGCTCATGGCAACCGCGGCGACCTGGACCGGGCGATCGCCGACTACGACCTCGCCATCGGCCTCGATCCGACCAACGCCGTCTACCTGATCAACCGGGGACTGGCCCATAGCGGCAAGGGCGACTGGGACCGCGCGATCCCGGACTACGATGCCGCCCTCGGCCTGAACCCGCACCAGGCCGATGCCTTCCTCGAGCGCGGTTTCGCCTACATGATGCAGGGCCAGTACGACCAGGCCATCGGCGACTTCGATGCCGCGGTGGGCCTGGACGCCAAGGACGGCGCCAAGGTCTTCTCCCGTGGCCGCGTCCGCTTCTATCTCGGCCACTTCACCGCGGCCCAGCCCGACCTGGCCAAGGCGGTGGAGCTGTCCCGCAACAACCCCTTCAACCCCCTCTGGCTCTATCTGGCGCGGGTGCGCAGCGGTCAAGACCCCGAGCCGGCCCGGAACGAGCTGGCGGCCCACGCCAAGCGGCTCAACCTCCCCCGCTGGCCCGCGCCTCTCTACGCGGTGTACCTCGGCAACGCCACCCCCGCCGCGGTCCTGGCCTCGGCGGCAGATGGTGACCCGAAGCGGCACCGGGAACAGCTCTGCCAGGCGTACTTCTATCTCGGTCAGTACGCGGTGGTCCGGGAAGACTGGCAGGGGGCCCTGCGGCTGTTCAAGAGCGCGGCGGCGACGTGCTCGCCGACCACCGGGGACTACGCGAGCGCGAGGGTCGAGCTGGAGCGCCTCACCCGCTGAAGGCGGGGGCTAGGGAATCAGTCCCAGCGCCCGCGCCTCCTCTTCCGTATAGAGGCGGAGGGTGCCGCGTGCGGGCAGCCGGTCGATCAGGTTGTTGTCGATGAGGAACTGGACCGCCGGGGTCCGGAAGGGCGGTTGCTCGGCGAAGAGGAAGCAGGGAATGTAGGCTCGGTCGGTTCGCCCCGCCATGATGCTGCAGCGCCAGTCGATGTCGGCCGGGTTGATGCCGCCCGGCTTGCGGCTGGCCTCGGCGATCTCCCCGTCCTGCGCAGAGGCGATAGAAGGGATCGCAACAAGGCAAACCACGAGCCCCAGCGAAGCGACTCCAACCCCGACGAGCTGGCGGAGCTTCATGCGCGGTCAACGTATGTCCGCCCCCCGTCGAAGTCAATGTGCAGCGAGATATGTACGTTCGACACAGCCCCTGAGCGGAATCTCACCGGGAACGTGTAAGATGCCCCGACGATTTACAGGGGGGCTGCTGGACAGTCCGGCACCCGAACCCTGATCCCGCCGGGCCTCACGGGCCGGCAATGGAGGAGCTCCATGGCAGATACCATCCCCGATGTGCTGAGTCGCCGTGAGGTGCTGCGCGCCGGCGGTGTGGCCGCCGCCGGCTATTGCCTTGCCGCCGACCCGGTGCTCGCCCAGGCCATCAAGACCGACACGGCGGGGCTGCAGGCCGGCGATACCACGGTCAAGATCGGGACCTACGAGATGCCCGTGTACTACGCGCAGCCGGCAGCCGGGCCGGCGGCTCCGATCGTCCTCGTGCTCTCCGAGATCTGGGGGGTCCACGAGTACATCAAGGACACTAGCAGGCGCTTCGCCAAGGAGGGCTTCTGCGCGGTGGCGCCGGAGCTCTTCAAGCGGGAGGGCGGCGTCAGCCACCTGACGAATACCCAGGAGATCATCAAGATCGTGCTGGCCGTGCCGCGCAAGCAGCTCCTCGAGGACTGCGCAGCGGCCGTGAACTGGGCGAAGACGCGACCGAACGTGGCCAAAGCAGTGGGCGTCACGGGCTGGTGCTGGGGCGGCTCCACCGTCTACCAGGTGGCCGCCACGAATCCCGACATCAAAGCGGCGGTGGCCTGGTACGGCCCGCCGGCCCGACCGTATGTAGACACGCCGAAGCCAGTGAGCGGCTTCGATCTCGTCAAGGACATCAAGGTGCCCTTTCTCGGGCTCTACGGGGAAAACGACAAGAACCCGACACCCGAGGATGCCAGGAAGTTCGGCGAGCTTCTCAGGGGCCACAACCGCGATGTCGAGATCGTCGTCTACCCGGGCGCCGGCCACGCCTTCCACGCCGACTATCGGCCGTCGTACAATGCGGCGGCAGCCGCCGACGGCTGGAAGCGCTGCGTGGCGTTCTTCAAGAAGCACCTGAAGGCCTGAGCCGAGGTAAAGCATGTACGAGGTCTACGCGCTGAAATACGCCGAGCGGGACACCACCGCCTGCCAGTTCTTCTACCGGGAGGCCTCGCACGCGCCCATCACGCTGCACTACTTCGTCTGGCTGATCCTGGGCGGCCCCCAGCCAGTCCTCGTCGACACCGGGTTCCTGGAGGACGACGCGCGGGCGCGGGGCATCCGGAACTACGTGAGCCCGGCCGCGGTGGTGGAGCGGGCCGGGCTCAAGGCGGCCGACGTGCCCATCGCCCTCATCACTCACCTGCACTACGACCACTGGGCCGGCCACAGCCTGTTCCCCAACGCGGAGTTCTGGATCCAGCGGGAGGAGGTGGCGTTCTGGACGGGGCCGTTCGGCCGTGAGGCGGCCTTTCGCTCGTCCGCCAACGTCGATGCCCTGAGCCGCCTGGTGACCCTCAACTACGCCAACCGCGTCCGCATCATCGACGGCGACCGCACCGTGGCCCCCGGCATCACCCTGCACCGCGTCGGCGGGCACACGGCCGGGCTGCAGATCGTCTCGGTCGAAACGGCGCGCGGCCCGGTCGTCCTCACCTCCGACGCCTCGCACTTCTACCGCAATGTCGAGACGCGCCAGCCCGTCCAGATCATCACGAGCCTGCCCGAGATGCTGACTGCCTTCGAGACGATCCACACGCTGGCCGGTCCCCAGCGGCTGATCGTCGCCGGTCACGACCCCGAGGTCGCCGACCGTTTCAAAGCCGTGGAGCCGGGGATCATCAAGATCGCGTGACCCTGGACGTCGGCCGACACCGCGGCAGCGGCCGTGGTGTACAGTGAGGCGGGAGGTGCGCCGATGACGGATTCCAGGGTGACGGTGGGGCTGCTGCATCCGGGGGAGATGGGCTCGACGGTGGGCGCCACGGTCGTGGCGTCAGGCGCGCGCGTCGTGTGGGCGTCCGAGGGCCGCAGCCTGGCCACGCAGGCCCGCGCCCGGGAGACGGGGCTCGAGGACGTGCGCACACTGTCGGCCCTCGTGCAAGCCAGCCAGGTCATCCTCTCGGTCGTGCCCCCGCACGGCGCGCTCGACCTCGCTAACGCCGTCGCGGCCCTGGGGTTCCGTGGCCGCTACGTGGACGCCAACGCCGTTGCCCCCGAGACGACGCGCCAGATCGGCCGTGTCGTCGAGGCCGCCGGCGCCCGCTTCGTGGACGGCGGGATCATCGGCCCCGCCGCACGCCGGCGCGGCACGACGCGGATCTACCTGTCCGGACCGGCCGCCCCGGAGATCGCCGGGCTGTTCGCCGCCGGCCCGCTGGACGCCATCGCCCTGGACGCACCGGCCGGCGCGGCCTCGGCGGTGAAGGTAGCATACGCGGGGTGGAACAAGGGCAGCCAGGCGCTGCTGGCCGCCATTCGCGCGTTCGCCGTCGCCGAAGGCGTCGACGCGGCGGTGCTGGCCGAGTGGAAGATTTCCAAGCCCGAGGTCCCGGGGCTCTCCGAGCGGGCCTTCAGCGACAACGCCCGCAAGGCCTGGCGCTTCGTCGGGGAGATGGACGAGATCGCGGCAGCGTTGGCCCGCGTCGGTCTGCCGGCCGGCTTCCATCAGGCGGCGCACGAGATCTACCAGCGGCTGGCCATATATAAGGATACGCAGAGCCCGCCCCCGGCCGAGGAGGCCGCCGCCCGTCTCTTGCAGTCACGCCCGGCCTCCTGAGCGCGGCCAGCCAGCGCTGATCGCGCGTCTGTCACGCCCGCCGGAACGCCATTGGCGGCGGGCTCTCGTAGACGACCCGCCGTCCGCGCGGGTGCACGAAGCCCAAACGTGAGGCGTGCAGGCACAGCCGCCCGAGCGGGTCGCGCCCGCTTCCGTACGCACGGTCGCCGACGATGGGGTGCCCGCGCTCGGCCAGCTGAACGCGGATCTGACCTCGCCGCCCGGTCACCAGCGTGAGCTCGAGCAGGGTCGCGTCGCGGTAGCGGGCCAGGACACGAAAGCGGCTGATCGCCTCGGTGCCCCCGGAGCTCCCGCGGACCGAGCGCACACGCAGGCTCCGGTTCTCGCGGAGGCGCGATCGCAGCTCGCCCGCGCCCTCCCGCACGACGCCCTCCACCCGCGCCACGTAGATCCGCTCCGCCGTCCGCGCCTGGAACTGGGCCTGAAGCGCCCGCTTGGCCGCCGGAATGCGGGCGAAGACCAGCAGGCCGGACGTCTCCCGGTCGAGCCGGTGGACGACGAAGATGCGCCCCTGCCCCTGCGCCTGGACCCAATCGCGGAGCAGACGGTAGGCGGTGCGCTCCCGCTCGGTGTCGGTGGCGATCGTCAGCAGCCCGGCCGGCTTGTCGACGACGATCAGATCCGCGTCGTCGTGGACCAGCCGCAGCGGTGGCGGAAAGGCCGCGACCGGCCGGGCCAGCTCGACGCGATCGCCGGGCGCGACGCCGACATCACCGCGACGGACCACGACGCCGTTGACACGGACCCGGCCGCCGAGGAGCCACTGCTTGAGTCGGCGCCCGGAGACCTCCGGGTACAGCGCGCGAAGCCGGTCCCGCAGCGCGGCCGGCACCGGTGGCCCTCGGCGCCGCGATCAGCCGGAGACGGCGAACCGGGCCAGCGCCGCCTTATCGAACCGGAGCCCCAGCCCCGGCCGGTCGGGCACGAGGAGCTCCCCCTTGTCGAGGACCGGCCCCTCCTCGAACAGCCGCAGCGCCCAGGGCATGTACTCCACGGTGAGGCCGTTGCGGATGCCGGCCACCAGGTGCACGTGGATCTCGGGCAGGAGGTGGCTCACCACGGGAAGGTTGAAGGCCTCGGCCATCCCGGCCACCTTGAGCCACTGCGTGATGCCACCCACACGCAGCACGTCGATCATCACGATGTCGACCGAGCGCGCCTCCAGCATGTGCCGGAACGGGGTGACGCCGTACACGTACTCGCCGCCGGCCACGGGGGTGGAGAGCGCCCGGGTCACCCGCGCGAGCCCGGCATAATCGTCGTGCGTCGTCACGTCCTCCAGCCAGAAGAGGCGGACGTCCTCCAGCCGCCTGCCGATATCGATGGCCTGATGCACGCTCCAGCGCTGGTTGATGTCGCACATGAGGTCGATGCCGGGCCCGATGCTCTCCCGGACGATCCGCGCGCGCTCCACCTCGCGCTCGGGACTGGTGTCGCCGGGCAGCGCCAGCTGCATCTTCATCTGGCGGAATCCCCGCTTGACGAGGCGCGGCCCCGCCTGGGCCGCCTGCTCCGGCGCGAGATGGCGCATGAGGGCGCCGCTAGCGTACGTCGGGACGCGGTCGCGGAGGCCGCCGACCAGCCTGGCCACGGGCTGGTTGTACACCTTGCCCTTGATGTCCCACAGCGCGATGTCGATCGCGGCCAGGGCCAGCGTGAAGATTCCGCCGGGACCGGACATGCCGGCCGCCGCCCGCAGCCGATCGACGATGGCCTCGTTCCGCAGTGGGTCCTCGCCCACGATCAGCGCACCCAGCGCATCGACCGCGGTCTTGAGCGCGCCGGTGAGCGCGCCGCCGAAGAACGTGACCCCGATACCTTCGAGCCCGTCGTCCGTTCCGATGGTCAGGGCGACGAAGTCCCGCGTGGCGCCGGGGACCGCCGGCCCGTCGGCCAGCGGCTCGTCAGCCGGCAGCCGGAGAAGCTGCGAGTGAATACGCGAGATCTTCATGCCGTTGTCTCTCCTAACTGGAGGGGGCACGAGACGCGCCCCCTCCAGACCTCCCCGTTCGCGCGAGGCGCGACCACGGTCGCCCCCTCCAGACGTCCTCCACTGCAGGATTCCCCCCGCGAGAGGCCAGAGTACGCGATAATGCGCCCTGTCCGCCAGACCAGGAGGGCCATATGCCCAAGAAGCTCCTGTTCGTCGGCGCCGGGGCCATCGGAAGCTACCTCGGCGCCTTCCTCACTCGCGCCGGCCACGACGTCACCCTGATCGATCCCTGGGCCGAGCAGGTCGAGACCATCCGCCAGCGCGGCATCTCGGTCACCGGACCCCACGACCCCTTCGAGGCCCGGCCCAAGGCCGTGCACCTGAACGAGGCGGCCCGGCTGCCCCGGGATTTCGACATGGCCTTCGTGGCCATGAAGGTCTACGACACGGCGTGGGCGACCCAGCTGGCCTTGCGGCATCTGGGCCCCAATGGCTTCGTCGTCGCGTCGCAGAACTGCTGGCCCGACCCGATCGTCGCCAGCGTGGCCGGCGCCGGGCGCGCGGTGGGGCTCGTCATGTCGAAGATCGGCGTGGCCTTGTGGAAGCCGGGCCAGGTCGAGCGCGGCATGGAGAAAGGCCAGGGCCGCGGCCACGACGTCTTCCGGGTCGGCGAGCACGACGGCCGCGTGACCCCCCGGGCCAGCGAGCTTGCCGAGATGCTCTCGGTGATCGACGGCGCCCAGGTCACCGACAACCTCTGGGGGGAACGGTGGTCGAAGCTCTGCGCCAACGCCATGGGCAACCCCGTGCAGGCCATGTCGGGGCTGGGCTCGCTGGAGATCGCCTCCAGCGAGGTGGGGCGCTCGATCACCATCCATCTGGGCGCCGAGTCGGCGCGGGTGGGGCTGGCCCACGGCTATCGCGTGCCGAAGTTCAACGGCGCCCCTGCCGAGCAATGGGCGGCCGCTGACCAGCGCGAGACCTGGGAAGCGCTCGATACCATGCTGACGCCGACGTCGAGCAGCCCGCGCAACTGGCGCGCCTCGATGGCGCAGGATGTTGCGAAGGGACGCCCGACCGAGATCGATCTGATGAACGGTCACGTCGTCGCCCAGGGCCATGCCAAGGGCGTGCCGACAGCCGTGTCGGCGGCCGTGGTCGAGATGGTCCACGAGATCGAGCGGGGCGTCCGCAAGCCCGCCCCCGAGAACATCGGCCTGACGCTGCAGCGCGCCGGCCGATAGGGGGCGTTCAAGTGACTTCACTGCCGGGAGCGTGACATGCACTACACACGGATCTCCGCCGACTGCCACATCGATTTGCCCATGCTGCCGACGGACCTCTTCGCCAGGAACGCCTCGGCCGCGATGCGGGACCGCATGCCCTACGTCACCGAGGGTCCGGACGGCCCCTACTGGACCGCCAAGAACGGCGCGTCGTTCGGGCTGGTCTGCGGCGTGGGGCCGTCGGGACAGAAGCACGTGCCCGGCCAGAACTACCGGGTCGACGTGATGGCCGCCACGGGGCTCTATGAGGACGGCAAGAAGGGCATCCTGCGCCCGACGGACCCTGTGCTGCGAGCCCGGGACATGGATCGCGACGGGGTGCAGGCAGAAGTCATCTACGGCATCCTGGGGGCGGCCACCCGGCTCAACGACCACGAAGCCGCCGCCGAGATGTTCCGCATCTACAACGACTGGCTCGCCGACTTCTGCCGCGTCAACCCGGACCGTGAGATCGGCCTGGCCTGCCTGCCCTACGGCGACATCGATGCCGCCGTCGAGGAGCTTCACCGCGTGGCCCGGCTGGGGCTGCGCGGGGTCGAGCTCTCCTGCTCCTGGGACATGGAGCCCATGTGGCATCCGGTGTGGGAGCCGTTCTGGAAGGCCGTCAACGACGTGAACCTGCCGCTGCACTTCCACACCTTTCCCTCGGTCCCCCCGGGGAAGTTCGATCAGCAGAAGGGCCTCACCCGCCGGGCGGCCTTCTTCACGGGCGTCTCCGCCTTCCAGATGAACCTCATCAACATCATCGCCGCCGTCATCGGCGCCGCCGTGCTCGAGCGCTATCCCAACCTCCGCATCGCGTTCGGGGAGAGCGGCATCGGGTGGCTGCCCTACGCGCTCGACCGCATGGACTTCGAGTGGGAGGACCGCTTCCGCGATCTCGGGCTGACCATGAAGCCCAGCGACTACTGGCGGCGGCAGTGCAAGGCCACCTTCCAGTTCGATCGGATCGGCACCAAGCTGATCGAGGATATCGGCGTGGAGACGCTCATGTGGGGCTCGGACTATCCGCACCCCGACGGCATCTGGCCGGAGTCCTCCAAGTACATCGAGGAGCAGTTCGGCCACCTGCCCGCCGACGTCATCCGCAAGATCACCTGCGAGAACGCGGGGCGCTTCTACGGCCTGATCCGCTGATGGAGGGGGGCTCGCGCCCCCCTTCGACTCAGAAGGCCCAGCCGATGGCGAGCAGGTAGCGGAGGTCCTCCTTCTCGGCTCCGGGCGCGGGCTCCGAATCGTAGCGGCCCTCGATCTTCGCCTCGGCGAAGAAGCCCTGGAAGATCGTGGTCCGCATGCCGACGTCCCCATTGAGGTTGTAATCCCCGAAGGGGTCGTCGAACGCGGGCAGCCATTCCAGGTTGTGGAACAGCAGGACGCCCTTGTAGGGCGTCCAGTCCACGTGGTAGGCGAACCGCGCCGCGAAGTGATCGTCGCTGCCCGCGTTACGGAAATCCTCGTAGACCCAGGCCAGGCCCGCCTCGGTAGACAGGTTGAACGTCGGCCTCTCGTACCACTGATAGCCGACGCCCACGCTGGGAGTGAAACGCAGGTCGAGGTCGGCGATCCGGTCCCGCTCGGCCCGCACGGCCCCGTAGAGGTAGAGCTTCTGGGACAGGAAATAGTCGTACTTGGCGACGCCGAAGATGTTGTCGACCGTCGTCGACTCCTCGCCGGTGTCCGGGTCCTCCTGGCGCCCGAAGGCGTAGCCGGCCCCCAGCGTGATGCGGTCCTGCTCGGCCCGGCGCACGGCGTTCAGAGAGAAGCCGATGTTCGTGGACTCGGCGTTGCCGCTGGTCTTCATGCCGGTGAAGCTGAGGCCCCCCGTCCACTTCACGGGGGGAGGGTTGATCTGGCCGATGTCGCTGAGGGCCACGGTCTGAGGGGCCCCGCCGGCGATGGGCACGACCTGCACGGCGCCGTCGGGGCCGGCCGTCACCCGCGAGCGCAGGGTCGTCTCGCCGGTTCTCACGACGACGGGCTCGGTGGTAGAGAAGGTCTTGACCTTGGCGAGGTCCACAATGACGTCGCCCGCCGCCTCGGTCTTGATCGTGAGCTTGCCACCGGCGGCGCCGACGATGGTGCCGGTGAGGCGGTCGCCGTTCAGGAGCAGGACCTCGTCGGCGGCGGCGCCGCCGACGAGGACCAGGCACAGCCCGAGGGCTCCCGCGAGTGGGCGCCACAATGAGGTGGCCATGGGCGATTTCTCCTAGTTCGCGCGGCCGATGGTCTTGTGCAGCTCGGCCAGCGGCACCATGCGCCCGTGGATGGGCAGGATTTGATCCACGCTCAATCCGAGCTTCGTGATGTTGTCCGCAAGGTTGACGGTGTTCGGGTTCACGACCGCGGGTGGCGGCGCGTTGGGCGGGGCCGGCGAGAAGGCGTCGGCCTCGATCAGGAGCTTCTCCTTGGGCAGGTACACCATCAGCAGACCATCCTCGTGGAGATTCCCAGCGATGTGATGGATCTCCACCGTCCGCGTCCCGTCGGTCAGCATCCGCTTGTCGCGGACGCCCTCCACCTTGGCTTTCCGTCCCGATTTCGCGAGGTGATCGGGGCTCACCGTGGCCGGCGCGGCCAGGACCCGCTCGAAATAGGCCCGGCTGCTCTCGTGCGTGATGAGCGTCGCGCCCTCGCCGACTGCCGCCCGTACACCGCCGGAATGATCGAAGTGGTGGTGGCTGGCGATGACGTACCGGACCGGCTTGTTCGGCACGAGCTTGCGGGCCTCGGCGACCACGGCCAGGGCGCGAGCGTCGTTGAGCGGGGCCTCGACCAGGATCAGGTGGTCGCGCATCTCGAGGACCACGCTGTGATGGCTGCCGCCGGTCAGGTACCAGATTCCGTCGGCCACTTGCTGCGTCGTCACCTTCGCGTAGGGGTTGGTCGCCTGCCGAACGGGGTCCGGCACGTCGATGTCCACGCGGGCGTTGGGCCGCACGTCGTCTACCGTCAGATCGAGCGAGGGAAATTTTCCGGCTGACTGCCGGATGCGCATCGGGAACTTGATCCCGCCGAAATCGCGATAGTCGGCATAGCTGACCTCGAACGGCATGTCGCCGAGCACCGGGCTGGAGAACACCGCCTCGACCCTCTGGACCAGGTTCCCGCTATCGAGGGACGCTCTGGCCTTGAGCTTCCCGGGGACGGTGAACGCGATCGTCCGCCCCTGGACAGTGGCTTTGTTGGCCATGGCGGCCTTGATCACGCCGTGCGGGCTGGTCCACAACTGCAGCTGCAATTCGGCCAGGTACCGGGGCCCGGGCACCGGCCCGGCCGGGGCCAGCGTCCAGGCGTGCTCGCCGCTCAGCAGGAACGTCTGGCGGGCCTCACCCATGGCCGGGAGACCGCCGCCCCGCGGCTGGGGGTCGGCCCGCGACAGGACCTGCTCCTGTCGCAGCGAGCCGGTCTCGTAGTTCATCGACCGGGTGTAGCTCTTGAGATTGAAGCGCGGCCAGGACGCCCCGGCCACCGGGCTCTGCCCGACCGCGAAGCTGGCACCACTTCCGGTGAACTCGATGGAGTTCAGCGTGGAGGCGCCCATCGCCCTGGCTGCGCGCTCCAGCGTAGCTTGCCCATCCTGAGCGTGACCGATCGCCGGACACAGGAGCAGGGTCACCACCGCGAACGACACGAGCATCGTACGCATAGCCTCCTCCGGGTGAAAACGCAGAGCCTACTGGATCTGCGTGTGGACGAAGTCGATGATCTTCTCGATGGCCCGGGCAGCGGCGGGCGACTTGGGATTCCTGTTGATGAAGGCCTGGCCCTCGCCCTCGAACAGCTCGAGGTCGACCTGCCCGCCGGCCTTGCCGTACAGCGACACGAAGCGATCGAGGTCCGGGCGGGGATGGGCGACGTCGTTGGCGCCCTGCAGATAGAGCACGGGCGGCAGCTCGACCCGCTCCCCCCGCTCGAGCGCCAGGACCGGATTGCCCTCGGCCATCGCCTCTTCGCCCTGCCAGTACTGGTCGTGGCAGGGGAGCACCGAGTCCACGACGTCGGGATACGGCGGACCCGCCGCCTTCAGCTTCTTGGCATACCGGTAACGGCTCAGCGGGTCGATGACGGGCCAGCACAGGACGACGGCGCGCAGGCTGGCGTCCACGGCCGGCCCCCCGCCCGGCAGCGGCAGGGCGGAATAGCGCGCATCGCCCGGGCGCATGGCCAGCAGCATGGCCTGATGCCCACCACTGGACACGCCCAGCGCCCCCACCAGGTCGGGTCGACTGCCCCACTGGGCGGCCCGGGTCTTGGCCCAGCGAATGGCGTAATTGACGTCCGCCACCGACGCGGGGTACGGAGCCTGGGGCGGCATGCGGAAGTCCAGCGCGGCGACCACGACGCCGCTCCGGGCCAGCGCCTCGTTGATGGCGACGTCGTTCGTGCGGTCGCCCCGGCACCAGGCGCCGCCGTGCAGCTCGACGATCAGGGGAAACGGCCCGGTGCCGCGCGGCCTGAAGAGCCGCGCCAGCAGCGGAGTGTCGGCGTGGCGGATGTACTCGACGTCCTCGACGTCCACGGCGTACGTCGTCGCAGTGCTCGCTCTCATGCGTTCCTCCCTCAGGCCTTCTCGGCGACCGCCTGGCCCACGGCGATGCGCTCCTCTTGCAGATTGCGGATCATGTTCTCGAGCTTGACTCTCGCGGTGCTGCCCATCAACAGGTGAAACCCCAGGGGCGGCGGCCCCGATTGCTTCAGCCGGTCCATCACGGCCAGGAACCAGTCCAGCGATTGTCGGGTCTTGTCTTCCCAGTCGACGACG
Source organism: Candidatus Methylomirabilota bacterium (assembly GCA_035709005.1). Lineage (NCBI taxonomy): Bacteria > Methylomirabilota (SeqCode) > Candidatus Methylomirabilota bacterium. Next base: position 21,392 of record DASTFB010000031.1, read on the forward strand.
CGGAGCCGCGCCTGCTCGAGGATCTCGCGGACGGCGGCCGGCTTGGCCAGAAAGCTGATCGAGCGCTCGTCGGCCCAGGGGACGGGCACGTGCACCGGTCCGCCCTCGCCCTGGAAGATGTCGTGGAAGACCAGACGGCCGCGAGGGACGAGCACGCGGGCGAGCTCCCCGTAGAAGGCGCGCTTGTCCGCGATGTTCATCTGGGCGTGCTCGGTCCACACCAGTTCGAAGCTGCCCTCGGCGAACGGCACCTCCAGCGCGCTGCCCTGGCGGAAGTCGACCGCGTCCCCGAGCTTGACCAGCTCGGCCAGCGCCCGGGCGGCCTCGACATACTCCTGCGTCAAGTCGATGCCGGTGCCCGAGCATCCCCGCTCGGCGGCGAGATAGCGAAGGGAGCCCCCGAGCCCGCTGCCGACGTCCAGCACGCGCAGCCCGGGCCTCACGCCGGCCCGATCGGCGAGCTCCACCGTGGCCTCGCGGCCGCGGATGTGGAACTCGTCGACCGGCGCCAGGTCCACCGGCTGGAGGTGCGCCAGGTCCTTCCCCAGCCCCCGCAGTCCGGCCAGGATGGCGTCGAGAATCCCTCCGCGCCCGTAGTGGCGCTCGACGGCGTCCACCGTCATGCGGGCCGGGCGGCCCGGACCAGTGCCAGATCCTCTTCGAGCGTGTCCGTGGCGGTGATCGCCCGGACCACGACTTCGTCGATCACGCCCCGCCAGGCGCTCAGCGCCGGCGCTACCGCTTCCGGACGCTGCACGGCGATGGCCGTGTCCACCGGCTTCACGCCCATGCGTGCGAAGTGCGCCGCGTAGGCGGGAATCGCCCCGTAGCGGCCGCCCTCCTCGGCCAGCCGGCTGCCGGCGGCGGCGCCGATGGCGACCCGGACATAGGCGAACAGCTTCGGCGGCGCACGCCGCGCCGTGGCGGCGCCGGCCTGCACCCACTCGGCGGACCGGCGCGCGTACTCGGGCGTGAGCCAGTTGAAAAGCACGCCATCGGCCACTTCCCCGGCCAGGCGGCACATCTGCGGTCCCAGCGCCGCCACCACGAGGCGCGACGGCAGGTGCGCCCGCAGGGCGGCGATGCCCGAGCGCACGCGGGCCAGGGAACCCGGATTGGGGCTGCCCACCCCGAGGAGCAGGCGATCCGGCGGCAGCGCGTTGGCGCGCACGCCCTCGACGATGCTCTCGGGGGGACGGGTGTGCAGCGGGATCACTCCGACGCCCAGCTCGATCCGCCGGGTCTGTGCGGCCGCCTGGGCCAGCGCGGCGAGCCCGTCCGTCTTGCCGGGGTGGTTCACCCAGAAGGATGTGTACCCGAGCGCTTCCGCCTCGGCGGCGCAGGCCCGAATCAGGTCAGGGGCCGCCCCGGCGAACAATGCGAATCCCTGTGCCATCGGCGTCTCCTCGATCAGGCCGTCGGACGCGGCTTGAGGGTTGCGACGTCTTGCGGTGACAGGTGGGGAACGGTCTCGCCCGTATCGGAGAACGTTCGGGTGACGTCGGTGCGGTTGTAGACCCAGAGGATCGCCATCGGCCCCGGCCCCACGTTGACGAAGCGGTGATGGCTGCCCTCGGGAATGAACGCAGTGTCCCAGGCCTTCAGCCGCTCGTGCTTGCCGTCGATCTCTACCTCCGCGTCCCCTTCGAGCACGGTCGTCTGCTCGTCGCAGTTGTGGGTATGCAGCGGGATGCCCGTCCCCGGGGGAAACCGGGTCACGCCGCTGGTGATCCGGGCGCCGATCTCTTTACAGGAGAACACGACGGTCTGAATGCCCTTGCCCCGCTCGAAAACGGGCAGGACGGCGAAGCGCAACAAGCTCGGCTCGGCCATGAGCGACCCCTCCCGACGGCTGGTTGCCGGGTAGTATACAAAGGACTCGAGACAACGGGGTGGGGAGCGACCATGGCTGACAGGGTGACGGTAGTCCTCGGAACGGCGACGCCCGGCGGCGGCTTTCCGGTCTACGGCCAGGCCGTCGCGGAAACGATCAACGAGGCCGACGCCTCACTGCTCGTGCAGACGCGCAACACGAAGGGCAGCACGGAGAACGTGCCGTTGCTGGAGGCCGGACAGCTCGACCTCGGTCTGGTCACCGGCGAGGTGGCTCACGAGGCCGTGACCGGAGTCGGCCGACCCGCGGCCAACCTCCGCATCCTCACCGTCATGTACTCGACGGCGGGCATGTTCGTGGCGCGCGGCGATACGACCGACCGGCGCATCGAGGACTTGAAGGGCCGGCCCGTGGCCTTCGGGGCCAGCGGCTCGGGTCTGGTCGTCCTCGCGCGCTACGTGCTGGACGGCCTCGGGCTCGACATGAACCGGGACTTCAAGGCGGTCTTCCTGGACAAGGCGGGCGAGGGGCCGGCCATGGTCATGGACGGCCGGGTGGCCGCGCTCTGGGGCGGCGGCACCGGCTGGCCGGGGTTCGCCGCCGTGGCGCGGGGCCCGGCCGGCGCGCGCTTCATCGCCCCCGATGCCGAGGCCATCCGGCGCATCCAGGCCCGGCACCCGTTTCTCGAGACCCTGACCGTCCCCGCCGCATCGTATCCCGGGCAGGACGCGCCGATCGTCTCGGTGGGGTCGTGGAGCCTGATCCTGATCCGGCCGGAGATCGCCGATGATGTGGCGTATCGCCTCGCCCGGGCGCTGCATCGCGGCGAGGCCGCGCTGGGCCAGCGGCTGGCCCAGGCCCGCGAGACGACCGCCGCCAACACGGCCGCCGCAGCCCGCCCGGAGCTGATCCACCCGGGGGCGCTGCGCTATTTGCGCGAGATCGGGCTGGTTCGCTGATAAGCGTCGGACATCGGGAGGGAGGAGACTCGTGAAAGCAGCAGCCGTCGTGGCGGAGATCCTCAAGCGCGAAGGCGTGCAGTGCCTGATCGGCTATCCCGTCAACCACATCATCGAGGCGGCCGCCGAGGCCGACATCCGCACGATCATCGTGCGCCAGGAGCGGATCGGCCTGCACATGTGCGACGCGATGAGCCGGGTGACGTCCGGCGAGCGCATCGGGGTGTTCGCCAATCAGCACGGGCCGGGCACGGAAAACTCGTTCGGCGGCGTCGCCCAGGCCTTCGGAGACTCCGTGCCCATCGTGGTGCTGCCGGGCGGCTATCCGCGGCGGATCCTCAACATCCCGCCCAACTTCAGCTCGTTCCTCAACTACCAGCACGTCACCAAGTGGGCCGAGCAGGTGGTCCTGCCCGAGAACGTGCCCGAGGCCATGCGGCGGGCGTTTACCCAGGTGAAGAACGGTCGCCCACGGCCGGTGCTCGTGGAGTTCCCCGTCGATATCTTGCAATCCGAGGTGCCGGACGGCTGGAGCTACACGCCGGCGCCCCGACTCCGCGTGGCTCCCGAGCCCCGCGCCGTCGCTGCCGTGGCGGCGGCCCTGGTGGACGCCGAGCGGCCCGTCATCTACGCGGGCCAGGGCGTGCACTACGCCAAAGCCTGGCCGGAGCTGCGCGAGCTGGCCGAGCTGCTGGAGGCGCCGGTGACCACGAGCCTGCAGGGCAAGAGCGCGTTCCCGGAGAACCATCCCCTCGCGCTGGGCTCGGGGGGCCGCTCGATCTCCGCACAGCTCCACCACTTCCTCAACGAGGCCGATCTCATCTTCGGCATCGGCTGCAGCTTCTCGACCACGAACTACGGGGTGGCCATGCCCAAGGGCAAGCGGATCGTTCACGCCACCCTCGACCCCGCCGATATCAACAAGGACGTGCCGGCGGCCCTCGCCCTCGTCGGCGACGCCGGCCTCACCCTGCAGGCGCTCATCGCCGAGGTCCGTGATCGGCTGGGCGGCCGCGCCCGTGGCCGCGCCGCCGCCGTCGCCGCCGAGATCGCGCAGATCAAGCGGGAGTGGCTGGCCCGCTGGATGCCGCGGCTCACTGCCAAGTCGATCCCGCTCTCGCCGTACCGCGTGCTGTGGGACCTGATGCACACCGTCGACGTGACCAACACGATCATCACGCACGACGCCGGCAGCCCGCGCGACCAGATCTCGCCGTTCTGGGAGTCGCTGGCGCCCCTCACCTACATCGGCTGGGGGAAGACGACCCAGCTCGGCACCGGGCTGGGCTACGCCATGGGAGCCAAGCTGGCCTGTCCCGATAAGCTCTGCGTCAACGTGTGGGGCGACGCCGCCATCGGCTTCACGGGCATGGATTTCGAGACGGCGGTGCGGGAGCGGATTCCCATCCTGTCGGTGCTCCTCAACAACTTCTCGATGGCCATCGAGCTCAAGGTCATGCCGGTGGCCACCGACAAGTACCGCTCGACGGACATCAGCGGCCACTACGCCGATTTTGCCCGCGCCCTGGGCGGATGGGGCGAACGCGTGACCGAGCCCGACGAGATCGTGCCGGCCATCCGGCGCGCGGTGGCCAAGACGCGAGAGGGCACGCCGGCCCTGCTGGAGTTCATCACCGAGAAGGCCACCGACTTCTCGATCTTCTGAGCCCGCCAGGCGCGCCAGATCCGGCTCACCGCCGTCTGGCTGAGCCGGCACCGGCGGGCGACGCTCCGGGTGCTCGGGGGCCTGGCCCCCGGGGCCCCGGCCGACAGCAGGCGTACGACGCGCGCGGCCTGCGCATCGGTGATTCGCCGGGGCGCGCCCGGGCGAGGCGCGTCCTGTAGTCCGCCCAGCCGCTGACCGATGAACCGGCGGCGCCAGCGGCCCACCGTCTGTCTCGTCACCCCGGCGGCGACGGCGATGGCGGCGTTCGACTGGCCCGCGGCACAGGCCAGCACGATCCGCGCCCGCCGGGCCAGGGCCGGGGCGCTCTTGTGCCGGCGCGCCCACCGCTTCAGGGCGTTGCCTTCCTTTACAGTCAGGACCACGAGCGGCGTCGGTCGGCCCGCGGGCATCGGCATCCCCCCTGCTCTGCTCACCAACCGCCCGGGGCGCGCATTTGTTCCACGATCTCCGACTCGCTGTGACGCGACTTGTGACTCATTCTTTACGCGGCCGCGATCGGAGACTTGACACCGCGACCTCATCCCGGCGACGACTCCGCACCAATCGATCCAACGATATCTGGCGCGGCGTTCGCGCGCGACGTACAACAAGATTCGCAGTCATCCTGGACCGGGGAGCCGTAGATGAGTTCCCGCGAACTCTCGCTGCACGAGGCGGTGAGCGCCTTCAAGCGCAACCTGGTCCGCGCGGCGCTGGCCGCCCACGACGGCAACCGCAGTCGCGCGGCCGCTGCCCTGAAGATCGAGCGCACCTCGCTCCTCCGGCTGATCCGCGAGCTCGGCATCGCCGATGTGCCCGATGGTCAGCGCGGACGCCCGCCGGCCGCGAAAAATGTGCCGCAGATGTCACATTGAAGGACGCGGCCCAGGCCGCTAGAGTCGCGCGCCACGGGCTGGTCTCGATGAGCGATCGACGCTCGGGCCGGGTCGAGGAGGCGCGCACATGTCGATTCGGTTTTTGAGAGCAAAGCACGTCGTCGTCGTTGCAGCATCTCTCACCGCTGTTCTGGCCCTCTCCCTCGTCGGGTTCCTGGCTGGCGGCACGTCTGTGGACAGGAAGGCGCTCGGCATCGGCAGCCCGAAGACGCTGACGATGCGCTACGAGCAGTGGCAAGCGGCGTACACCCGGAACGGTGGAGCCGATACGCTCATCGTGCCGCTCGGCTCGGCCAAGATGGGCGTCCGGGCGTCGAGCCCCGGCCACGGCCGGGCGACGCTCGACCTCAAGAGCGGACATCTCTGGGTTGAAGTCCAGGGACTGCCCTCCGACGACGCGCTGGAGCTCTGGCTCGTCCATGCCCGCCCGAGCGGTGAGCGGACATTTCACGCCGGGACGTTCGTCTACGAATTCGACCGACACGTCCTCGATCGTCGCCTGGACCTGGGCGCGCTCCAGGGTTTCGAGATCGATCGCATCGCCGTGACACCGCGTGGCGCCTCGCCGGCCACGCCGCTTCTCGCCGGCGCGCCGTCCCTGTTCCAGCGGCTCTATCATCGGGCGGGCCTGCGCTCGAACGGTGGTCTGTACTACGCCGAGGAGCGGCTGGGCGGCGGCTCGGCGCCCGCCAGCGTGAGCCCGTTCGCGCTGCTGGTGCCCGCCCCCGCCTACGCGGCGACGCCCAGCCCCGAAGCGCTGCTGGCCACCATGATCGACGAGGGCGAGCGTCTCTTCTTCGAGGAGACTTTCGAGGGCAATGGCCGAACCTGCGGCACCTGCCACCGCGCCGAGCGGAACTTCACCATCGACGCGGCCTTCATCGCCACGCTGCCCCCGAACGATCCCCTCTTCGTCGCCGAGTTCAATCCGGATCTGGCGGCGAACTTCGAGAACCCGACGCTGATGCGCGAACACGGGCTGATTCTCGAGAACGTCGACGGCACCGACGATCTGGCGAACAAGTTCACCATGCGCAGCGTCCCCCACACGCTGTCGCTGCTGACATCGACCTCGTCGTCGTTCGCGAGCCCGTTCGGCCCCCCCTTCAACCGGACGGGGTGGTCCGGCGACGGCGCGCCGGGCGCCGGGACCCTGCGGGACTTCGCCACCGGCGCGGTCACGCAGCACTTCACCAAGACGCTGAGCCGGATCCCGGGCGTGGACTTCCGGCTGCCTACCGAGGACGAGCTCAACGCGATGGAAGCGTTCCAGTTCTCGCTGGGCCGCTTCGAAGACCCCGATCTGGAGCAGCTTCGGCCCCGGCTCCGCAGCGACGTCGCGCGCCGGGGCCTGGACCTCTTCACGGGCGACGGACAGTGCAGCACCTGCCACTTCAACGCCGGCGCCACCGCAAGCTTCTCTCCGGGGATCAACCGCAACTTCGACACCGGAGTCGAGACGCTCTCCCTGGCCACCGTCCCCCGAGACGGGGGCCTCGGCACCGAGTTCAACGCCGCGATCAATGCGTTTGGGGACGGCACCTTCAATACGCCGCCGCTCGTCGAGGCGGCCGACACCGGGCCGTTCTTCCACAACAACGCCGTGGACACGATCGAGGAGGCCGTCGCGTTCTATACGACCCCGGCCTTCGGCAACTCCCCCAGTGGGGCCTTCACCGGCGGCGCCATCGATCTGAGCACCTCCGAGATCGAGGCCATCGCGGTCTTCCTGCGCGTCATCAACGCCGACTTCAACATCGACGAGGCGAAAAAGTACGAGAGCACGGCGCTCTGGACGGGGTCGTATTCCGAGGCCTCGCGCCTGCTCCAGCTTGCCGGCCACGAGATCGACGACGCCGTCCGCGTCCTGTCCGAGCGCGGGCTGCACCTGGATGCCGTGATACGGTTGCGGACGTCGAAGACCCTGCTCGACTTCGCCGCGGCGACCCGGTTCGCCGCCATTCGCAACAGCCTGATCAACTCGGCGATCGCCCAGCAAGATACCGCGAAGAACTTGCTGATCGCGCCCTGACCTCGAGCCTCACACGCCCTCGTTGCCCGCGGCGAGGGCGTGTGAGATCCTTCCCACTGTGATGCTCCGCGTGGCGCTCATCGTGCTGGCGCTGCTCGTCGCCGTCCCCGCCCCCTCATCGGCCGGCGGGCGCGGTTTCGGGCGGGGCGGCAGTCCGACATCGCACGGTGGCGGCTTCAAATCCGCGCACATCGGTGGCTTCAAGTCCGGGCGCGCGTTCGCCGCGCGGCCCTTCCACCATGCGACGCGGAGCGTGTTCCCCCGCCCGGTCGATCCGTGGAAGTTCTGGGGCGCCAAGCACGTTCATCGCCCGTTCTTCAAGTCGCCGTTCATCAGCTCCGGCGTGGTGCTCGGCGGCGGGACGACGGTGGTGTACGCGCCTCCCGTCGTCTATGCGCCGTCCGAGACCGTGGTCTACTCGCCGCCGGCCGCCGTCTACACGCCGCCGCCGATGCCGACGGTCGTCGAATATCCGACCGGCCGGTACGAGCTGCGCGGCGACGGAATCACCACGGCGTATCACTGGGTGTGGATCCCCAAGCCGCCCCCGGCGCCGCCAGCGCCCCCCGAAGCCGCCCCCGAGCCCGATCAGTCGCGCGCCCCCGAGCGCCAGGAGCGCGCCATCGGCAAGATCTACCGATGGACCGATGACGAGGGCGTGACGACGTTCACCGACCGGTTGGAGAACGTCCCCGAGCGGTATCGCTCCCGAGTCGAGCCCAAGGCCTAGCTCACACCGCGCATGTGCCTGCTGGCACTCTGGGTTGCCGGCCAACCTGCCGTGCCCCTGATCGTCGCCGCCAACCGCGACGAGTTCTTCGGTCGCCCCGCGGCCCCACCCACCGCCCTCGAGCCCGGAATCGTCGCGGGACGGGATCTGCAGGCCGGAGGGACCTGGCTGGGGGTGAATCGTCACGGCCTGTTCGCGGCGGTCACCAATCGCCGCCAGCCCGAGCGCACGCCGACCAGCCTCTCGCGCGGCGTGCTCGCGCTGGAGGCCCTCCGTTGCCGCACCGTCGCCGAGGTCGAAGCGCTCCTGAGCACGCGGACGGCCGAGCACGCCCTGGCCGGGTTCAACCTGGTGGTCGTGAACGACGGGGCCGGCGTGTGCTTCCACTGGGACGGCACGCTTCGGCCCGTGCGCTTCGGCGCCGGCCTGCACGTCGTCTCGAACAACCGGGACCTCGACGACCCGGCGATGCCGGAAAAGCGCATCGTCGACGGCTTCAGCGCCGCCCGGGCCGGGCGGCCGGACGAGACCGCGCTTCAGGAATTGCTGCGGTCCCACGAGGGAGACCCCCCGATCTGCAAGCACAACGAGCGCTACGGCACCGTCTCGTCCACGATCTACGTGGAGCGCCGGGACGAGCCCCGGCTGCTCTACGCCGACGGCGGCCCGTGCCGGCGGCCGTTCGTTGACTACTCTGCTCTGCTGGCCCACCTCCGGAGCTAGAATCACGGCGCCCCCGCGTCGATAATGGCCCCATGGCGGGCCGGTCCTCGCAGTACGACGCGATCATCGTGGGAGCCGGCCACAACGGGCTGGTGACGGCGGCGTACCTGGCCCGGGCGGGCCTGCGCGTGCTCGTGCTGGAGCGCCGCTACGTGGTGGGCGGCGCCTGCGTCACCGAAGAAACGTTTCCCGGCTTCAAGGTCTCCACCGCCGCCTACGTGAACAGCCTGTTCCGCAAGGAGATCGTGCGCGACCTCCGGCTGGCCGAGCACGGCTACCAGGTCCTGGCCCGTCAGCCGTCCTCCTTCACGCCGTACCCGGACGGACGCTCGCTGACGCTGGGGCCCGATCCCGCCCGCACCCACCGGGAGATCGCCAAGTTCAGCGCCCGGGACGCCGAGCGGTATCCGCAATACGAGGCGATGCTGGAGCGGGTCGCCGCCGTCGTCGAGCCGACCATCACCATGATCCCGCCGGACGTGCTGCACCCCGGCCTGGCCGACCTCGCCAGGCTCTTTTCGCTCGGGCGCGCGTTTCGGCGGCTGGGGACCGGGTCCGGAGAAGCCGTGGAGATACTGACCGGCGCCGCGCGGCCCATCCTCGACCGCTGGTTCGAGTCCGAGCAGCTCAAATCCACGCTGGCCACCGACGCCGTCATCGGCATGATGGCGAGCCCCTCGATGCCGGGCACCGCCTACGTGCTGTTCCACCACGTCATGGGCGAGACCGACGGCAAGCGCGGCGTCTGGGGCTACGTGCGGGGCGGCATGGGCGGCCTCACCCAGGCGCTGGCCGCGGCGGCCCGACGCTTCGGCGCCGAGATCCGCTGCGAGGCCGAGGTGGCGAGCATCCTGGTGCGGGACGGCCGCGTCACCGGCGTCGCCCTGACCGGGGGCGACGAGTTCAGCGCGCCGGTCGTGGCCAGCAATGCCGACGCCCGCGTGACGTTCACCCGGCTGCTCGATCCCAAGCTCCTGCCGCCGGAGTTCGTGGAGGCGGTGGGGCGGATCAGCTACGAGAGCGCCTCCGCCAAGATCAACGTGGCCCTGGCCGCGCTGCCCAGCTTCAGCGCCTGTCCGGGAACCTCCCCGGGCCCGCAGCACCGGGGCACCATCCACATCTGCCCCGACCAGGACTTCATCGAGCGCGCCTACGACGACGCCAAGTACGGGCGGCCGTCGGCGCGTCCCATTCTGGAGATCACGCTGCCGTCCGTGGTGGACCCGACGGTGGCGCCGCCGGGTCGGCACCTCATGTCCATCTTCGTGCAGTATGCGCCCTATACCCTGCGCGACGGGCATTGGGACGCGTTGAGGGAGCCCTTCGCCGATCGCTGCTTCGATCTGCTCGACGAGTACGCCCCCAACTTCAAGCGGTCCGTGCAGGCGCGCCAGGTGCTCACGCCCCTGGACCTCGAGCGCACCTTCGGGCTGACCGGCGGCAACATCTTCCAGGGCGCCATGACTCCCGGCCAGCTGTTCTCCTTCCGCCCCGTACCCGGCTACGCGGGGTATCGCACGCCGCTGGGCGGTCTGTTTCTCTGCGGGGCTGCCGCCCATCCCGGCGGGGGCGTCATCGGCGCCGCCGGGCTGAACGCGGCCCGGGTGATCCTGGGCCGGCGCCGCTTTCGAGCGGTCGCCTCGAGGAGCTGAGGGCCGTGCGGTTGGGCGTGCTGCTTCCGACGCGTGGCGTGGTCATGCAGTCGGCTCGCCGGCCACCCGTGGAGGACTGCTGGGCGATGGCCCGGCTGGCCGACCAGGCCGGCTACGACGCGGTGTGGGTCGGCGACAGCGTCGTGGCCAAGCCGCGGCTCGAGCCGCTGACGACGCTGGCCTACCTGGCCGGCATCACCACGAAGGTCCGCCTGGGCACGGCGGTGCTGCTCCCCGCCCTGCGCCACCCCGTCGTCCTGGCCCATCAGATCGCCAACACCGACCAGATCTCGCGGGGCCGCCTGGTGCTCGGGCTCGGTGTGGGCTGGAGCCTGCCGTCTGCCGAGCGCGAGTGGGCCGCGTGCGGAGCCGACCACAAGCGGCGGGTTCGCCGCCTGGAGGAGCACGTCGAGATGTGGCGGGAGCTCTGGCGAGGCGAGCCGGTGACCTATCGCGCCGGTGACGTCGACCTGGCCGCGCACACCATCGGTCCGCTCCCCTGGCGTCCGGAGGGGCCGCCCGTGCTGATCACCGCGGGCAACCGCGGCGAGATGCTGGCCGCCCAGTTCGAGCGCTTCGCCCGCCTGGGGGACGGCATCATCACGACCTACGTGCACGCCGAAGAGTGCCGCATCGTCCGCGAGCGGGCCGACGAGGCCCTGGCCCGGCACGGCCGAACGAAGAGCCAGTTTCCGCTCTGCGTGTACACGACGGTGCGGTTGGAGGACGACGTCCGCACGGCCGAGCGGGTCACCACCGAATTCCTGGCCGCCTACTACGGCGGGGGCGTCCACTCGCGGGGCACCATGGGCCTCGGCCCACCCGGCGCGGTTTTGGAGGCGCTCGGCCGCTACGCCGACGCCGGGGTCACCGACCTCTGCATCCGTTTCGTGGGCGACGACCAGCGGGCGCAGCTCGAGCGCTTCACGGCCGACGTGTTACCCGCGCTAGCGTAGATACTTGTCGAACCAGGCGAAGACTTTCTTCCAGCCGTCCACCGCCGCGTGCTGGCGGTACTGCGGACGGTCCACGGCGAAGAACGCATGCCCGGCGTTCTCGTACATGTGGAACTCGTGCGTCTTGCCGAATTTCTGAAGCGCCTGCTCCGTCTGCTTCACGTCGTCCGGCGACGGGCGCGTGTCCTCGATGCCGAACAGCCCGAGCAGCGGCACCTTCAGGTCTTGCGTGAAGTCGATGGGCGCGACGGGCTGGCGCGGGGTCAGCTCCTCGGGTTTGGCCACCACGCCGCCGCCGTAGCAGTCGATGGCCGCGTCGAGGCCCCGCAGCGTGCAGGCGGCCAGGTAGGCCTGGCGGCCGCCCGAGCAGTAGCCGATGACGCCGACCTTGCCGTTGAGGTACGGCAGGGCGCGGAGATAGTCGATGGCGCCCTGGACGTCGCCCATCGTGCGATCGTCCGGCATCCCACCCGCGGCCCGGACGCTGGCGCTGTTCTCCTCCGGCGTCGCCTTGCCCTCGCGAACATGCAGGTTCGGGCAGAGGGCCACCAGGCCGTGATGGGCGAACCGCCGGGTGATCTCCTTGTTGGGCCCGTCCCAGCCGGGCATGTGGTGGATGACCACCACGCCGGGATAGGGACCGGCGCCGAACGGCCGGGCCAGGTACGCGTCGATCTGGTCGCCGCGGTGCCCGCGCATCAGGACCGTCTCCGCGAACAGCGCTTCGTAGGCCATGGCGTTCGTCCTCCTAGCGCGGCGCCGGCGCGTACCGGCCGGTCAGCTGCGGCGTTTGCCCCTCCAGGCCCTTCTGCTGGCGGTCCAGCCGCGTCTCCCGGGCCCAGGTGCGCTTGAGCTCGTCGCGCACGTTGATGCGGAGCCGGCCCAGGCGCTCGATCTCCAGCTCGATCCGATCACCGTCCTGAAACGCGCTGAGGCCCCGATGGTTGGTCCCGGTGGCCAGAACGTCGCCCGGCTCCAGGGCGTGGATGGAGGTCACCCACTCGATGCACCGCGGAATCTTGTGGGCCATGTCGCTGGTGTTGAAGTTCTGCTTGACCTCACCGTTCACGGACAGCCGGATCTGCAGCTTGTGAGGATCGGGCACTTCGTCGGCGGTGATCAGGTATGGGCCGAGGGGCGCGAAGGTATCGCGTGACTTCATCTGGTAGAAGGTGTTGCCGGCCGGCGGCAGGCCGCGCGCCGAGCCGTCGATGAAGCTCGTGTAGCCGAAGACGTAGTCCATGGCCTGGGCGGCGCGCACGTGCGAAGCCCGCTTGCCGATGATCACGGCCACCTCGGCTTCGCCCTCGAAGATGGTGGCCGGCACGTCGGGCAGCAGCATGGTGTCGTCGTCGCCGATGACCGCGCTGGGCGACTTGAGGAACGCGTTGATCGGCGCCGGCTCGGTCCGCGTGCCGTCCTCCATGTAGTTCACGGCCATGGCCACGATGTTCGTGGGCCTGGGCAGCGGCGGTCGGATCCGGACGCGGCTCAGCGGCGCTCCCGTTCCGCGGGCGGCGGCCTCCTCCAGCCGCCGGCGATAGTCGGCGAACCGCTCGATCAGTCCGCTGATGAGGTTGTGGGGGCCGGTGTGCGGCACGTCGGCCACCACGGACGAGACGTCCACCACCGCGTCGCCCTTGAGCACACCCAGCTTGAAATCGTCGAAGAAGAGCAGCTTCACGGGTCCCTCCTGTCGGTTAAGGCCTCGCCGCCGTCAAAGCTTCTTACAGGTGACGCCGAGAGTAGTGCGTTCGGTGGAGCAAGACAAGCGGCGATGTAGAGCGCTCGATAGAGCACGAACGGCCCCGTCCACCGACGGTAGCCGGCCACGTCGACCAGCCACGCGCAGGCGGCCAGACCGAGGGCGGCCGCCTGCCACTCGGCGTGGGTGAGCGGCCGGTACACGGCGCTCCAGGTGCCCGGGTTGTTCACGAGCACCATGGCCGCGATCGTGATGCCGCGAAAGGCGTCGAGCGAGCGGAGCCGGCTGGCCGGGTACGTCAGTGGTCAGTCGATCGAGCGGTACAGGCGCTCGTCGTAGAGGCTGCCGCTCATGGGCAGGAGCTCCTCCCGAATCTTCTTCATGTGGGCGGACACGATGTGCGAGTCGAAGGCCTGCCGGTCCTTCCAGACCTCCACGAGTGTCATGTGGTTGTGCCGATTGCTCTGGGTCAGCGCGTCGTAGCGAATGCTGCCCGCCTCTCGGCGGCTCGTCTCGGCCAGATCCTTCACCAGCCCGACGCCCTTGTCTTTGCACGTGGGGATGATGTCGACGTGCGTCACCACGTAGAGCGCGTCCTTGCCCGCCGCAGTGGCCGGGCGATCGCCCACCGCCAGCGCGACGTGGGCGCGCTCGTCGTAGGCGGCGCTGAGGAGCGGCTGCAGCGACTCCCGGAACTTCCGGACAGACGCCGCCCCGGCGTGGCCCTGACGGGCCGTGGCATCCTGCCAGGCCTCGACGATGGCGAAGTGGTTCACCCGTTCCCGCCGCTGGAGCGTGTCGAAGCGGAGATTCCCGGCGCCCTTGCGGCTGGCGTCACGGAGCTGCCTGAGCAACCCGCGCGCCTCGTCAACCGCCGAGGGAGTGACCTCGATGTACGTCACGACGTAGGCGGGACCGGTGTCCTGGGCGGGCGCGACGTTCACGATCCCCAGCGACAAGCCGGTGGCCACGATCCAACCGAGCCGAAGACGACGTGCGCGTTCCTTGCGTGCTCCTCTCGGGCGTGCGGCCCGACGTCGAGACGGTGCCGGGACATGCCCGTCTATACCGTGCAGGCCCGCGGGGGTCAAGGCGGACGGGCGCCGAGCGCGACTGGACAACGCCGCGCGCGCCCGCCTATCCTCCCGGCAGCGAGGTGCCGGCATACGCGATGGACGTGGGGATCTTCGACCATCTGGACCGCCGGGACGTCCCGCTCGACGAGCTCTACGAGAGCCGGCTACGGCTGCTGGAGCAGTACGACGCGGCGGGCTTCTCCGCCTACCACCTGGCCGAGCACCACGCCACCCCGCTGGGCCTGGCGCCGGTGCCCGGCATCTTCCTGGCCGCGGCCTCGCAGCGCACACGGCGCATCCGCCTGGGCCCCTGCGTGTACATCCTGCCGCTCTACGATCCCGTGCGGCTCATCGAAGAGATCTGCATGCTGGACCAGCTCACCCGCGGGCGCTTCGATCTCGGAGTGGGCCGCGGCATCGTGCCCTACGAGATGGCGTACTTCGACCTGCACCACCTGGAGACCGAGGACGTGTATCGCGAGGCGCTGGAGGTCGTGCTGGGCGGGCTGACCAGCGACGTCCTGGATCACCGGGGGCCGCGCTACACCTATCGCAAGGTGCCGATGGTGCTGCGGCCGTGGCAGCGGCCGCACCCTCCGCTCTGGTACGGGCTCGGTCACCTGGAAGGCGCGGAGTGGGCGGCCACTCACAAGGTGAACGTCATCACCAACCACACCGCGGAGGGCGCCCGGCCGCTCTTCGAGCGGTATCGGGACGTCTGGCAGCGCAAGCACGGCGGCGCGGAGATGCCCAAGCTGGGTGTCTCCCGCCACGTGGTGGTGGCCGATACCGACGCCCGGGCCGAAGCCTGGGCCCGGGCGGCCTACGCCACCTGGTACGCCAACCTCACCAAGCTGTGGCGGGACTTCGGCGCCATCCCGACCCGCTTCGCCCGGGACTTCGACGAGGCGCGCCAGCGGGGGCTCGCCATCGCGGGCACCCCGGACCGCGTGCGCGCGGGGATCCAGCGCGAGGTGGCCACCAGCCAGTGCACGTACCTCGTCTGCCGGATGATGTTCGGCGATCTCGGCGAGACCGAGGCCAGCGCCTCCATCGGCCTGTTCGCCACCGAGGTGATGCCCCGGCTCACTTCCGCGTAGACTCGTAGCGCTGGATCGCCCGCTTCAGATCGCGGTACTCCTCGCAGCCGAAGAAGCAGAGCTTGTCGAGAGCGGTCAGGTGCTCCCTGGCCTTGGCCACGTTGCCGACCTTGAGGTAGGCCTCGCCGATGTACTCGTGAGCGCCCCGGTGCTTGGGATCCAGGCGGAGCGCCTCCTGGTAATGCTTGAAGACCACAGCCATGTCGGGGTTGGCGCCGTTGCGGATCGCGTAGGCCAACAGGTTGTGATAGTCCGCGTTGCGCGGATCGCGCGCGACGGCATTCTGCATAACCTCGGCCGCGCCCTTCCAGTCCTTGGCCGCGATGCGGGCGCGGGCAGTGGCGAGATCGGGATCCGGGGGCGTCACGGTCGCCTGCGGGTCGTTGGCGAGGGCGATCGTCGCGAGCGTCAGGCAGATGAGGAAGGCCCGGCGCAGGTGCTTGAGCATGGCATCACTCCTTCCGGTCGTCATTGTGCCACCGCTTCACCGCCGGGAGCACCTCCCGTCCGAACAGCTCGACCGTGCGGAGCGGGTCGGAGGCGAGGCTCACCGTGAACATGAGGTTCCGGGCCCCGGCCGCGACCGCGGCCCGGACCTGGGCCACGCAGTCCTCGGGGGTCCCGGCTACGGCGAGGCGCCGGCGCAGGTAGTCGAAGAGACCGAGCCGCCGGGTGAGGGCCGGGTCCATCTCGGCGCGATGGGTCGTGTACCGCGCCCGGAGCTCGCGGATCGCGGGGACGAGCTCGGCCGGGACGCCACGCTGGGCGGGCGCCGGGCCCAGGATGTAGGCGGCGACGAAGCCGAGGATGTTGTCCAGGCTGCCAAGCGCGACCTCGCGCTGTTCGCTGACGTCAAGGCAGGCGATCCACCAGATGTCGAGATCCTCCCCCGCGCGTCCACTGGCACGGGCGCCTTCCGTCACGAAGCCGCGGGCCTGATCCACCTGGCCACGCTCGAGGCCGAAGTTGACGAAGACACCGTCCGCCACCGCTCCCGCGGCCCGGAGCGCGCCGGGGCCCGAGCCGGCCGCATATATGGGAACCTGGTGGGCGAGGCGGGGAAGCTGGGCCGAGGCGCCATCGAGCGTCGCCCGCTCGCCGGCCAGGAGCGCGCGCACGAAGGCCAGACCCCGGCAGAACGCCTCCGGCGATGACGGCGAGCCGCCGATGTTGCCCACACCGCTGTGCCCGGTGCCGATGCCGAGGAGCAACCGGCCCCCGGAGAGCGCATCGGTGGCCGCCGCCGCTCCGGCCGTGATGGCCGGATGCCGCGTGACGAGATTGGTCACGCAGGTCGCGAGCGGCACCCGCTCGGTGCGCACGGCGGCGAGCGCGAGCGCGACCCAGACGTCCATCGCGTTGCCCGGCGTGTCGGCGATCCCCACGAGGTCCCAGTCCAGACGCTCGCCGAGGGACGCCAGGCGGGCCGTGTAGTCGGGCGTGAACGGCCAGAAGAAGAAGCCGAAGCGGGGAGGTGCCGTCACCGCGCCAGCGCTCGACATGGGCGCCGGTTCGGGCTCAGCCGTAGGGCCGGCCGGCCAGCCCGTAGGCCTGGTCGATGAGACGAACCACCCGGGCGCAGTCGTGGACGCTGATGGGCGGCGCCGCGCCACGCCGCCAGTGCTCGAGCGCGTCGCGTAGCGCGGTCAGGGCCAGCGGTTCCTTGGGCGCTCCCGGCAGGGTGTCTTCACCGCCGGCCGTCACCAGCCGCAGCGTGTGACCGGCGGCGATCAGGATAGCGTCGCGGCCCGCGATCTTCCACTCCCCGTCGGTCCCCTCGCCTGGAAAGGTGTTGCCCACCTCGACAGTCCCCAGCACGCCCCCCGCCGAGCGCAGGAGCACGGAGGCGTAGTCCTCGACCGGCTGGCCCAGGGCGCGCCAGCTGAGCTGCGCGCCCGTGACCGTCGCCTCCTCGCCGGTCAGGTACAGAAAGAGGTCGAGGCCGTGAGGACCGAGATTCCGGAGGCACCCCCCGCCGGTGACGGCGGGATCGAGCATCCACGGCGCGTCCCAGGCGGGATAGCGCGCCGAGGTCGGCCGGTTCTGGCGAATGTAGACGTGCGAGAGAGGACCGAACCGCCCCTCGGCGAGCAGCTGCCGGGCGCTGGCCACGAAGGGTTGGTAGCGCTGGTGGAGCGGGACGGCCACGAAGGCCCCGGCCGCCCGAGCCCGGTCGGCCACCCGCCGGACCTCGTCGGCGTTGACCCCCATGGGCTTTTCCATCAGGAACGGATAGCCGTGGTCCAGCAGGTAGTGGGCCGTCTCGGCCATGGTGTTGTGCGGCCCAAGCGCGATGACGAAGTCGGGCCGGGTCTTGTCCAGCATCTCCCGGTAGTCGGTGAAGATCGGAGGACCCCCGAGCACCGCCGCCCGCTTGGCGGCGATCGCCGCGCTGGCGTCGTGCAGGCCGACGAGCGTGACGTCGGGGATGCTGCTCAGATGGCGCAGATACGCGGAGTCGTAGAGGGAGTGCCAGTGGCTGACGCCGATCGCGGCGATGCGGGCAGGGCCGTTTGGGGGAGACATGCGGCTTCCGAGCGTGCGACAGGGAACGACGTCCGTCAAGCCCGCCGTCGATCGGGGCTGCTATCATGGCGGCGCCCGACGGTCGGTCGCGACCGGGGCAAGGAGCCGCCGATGACGACCCCGGCCACGAAGGAGTCGCTGCTCGCCGACCTGGATCGAGTCGTGCAAGACACCCTCGCCTATTTCGCCGGGCCGGGCCGGACGACTACCGCCCGCATCGACCGCTGGCAGGCCCGGGACGTGTTGATGCACTTCATCTACTTCCACGACGCCACCGCCTGGGGCATCCAGTCGGCGGCGATGGGCGGGCCTCCGTGGCCGGTGCCCGCGGATGCCGATACCGTGAACGAGGTGTGCCGCAGGCTCCACGAGCACGAGAGCGTGGACGAGCTGCTGGCGCAGCTCCGGCAGGCCCACGCCCGCCTGGCGCGCGCCGTGGGCAACGCCCCCGACATCGACCAGCCGTGCTTTCGGCGGTCGAACGGCCAAACCATGACGGGCCGCCAGCGCCTGGAGCTGTTGGCCCGCCACTGGACCGAGCACGTCCAGGCCCTGCAGGCGGCGGCTTCCGGCCGGTAGCCAGAAAGGCTCAGCGATGGAAGAGCGGGTGACGTTCGTGTCCGAGGGCTTGAAGCTCGCCGGCATCCTGCACGTGCCCGACGGGGCGGGGGCGGCGGGCGAGCGCCGGCCGGCCGTGGCCGTGCTGCACGGGTTCGGCAGCAACAAGGACGGCGGCGTGGCCCTGGCCGCGGCCCGGCTGCTGGTCAGCTGGGGCTACGTTGCCCTGCGCTTCGACATGCGCGGCTGTGGCGAGAGCGATGGCCCACGCGGACGGGTGATCTGCCTGGAGCAGGTCGAGGACGCTCGCAACGCGCTGTCGTTTCTGAGCAGCCGTCCTGAAGTGGATCCCGAGCGGATCGCGCTGGTGGGCAACAGCTTCGGCGCCGCGGTCGCCGTCTACACCGCCGGCGTGGATCGCCGGGTCGCCGCGTGCATCTCCTGCGGGGGCTGGGGCGACGGCGAGAGCAAGTTCCGCAAGCAGCACGCCTCGCCCGAGGCATGGGCGAGGTTCACGGCCATGCTGGAGGAGGGCCGGCGGCGGCAGCGGGCCGGCCAGTCCCTGATGGTCCCCCGCTACGACATCGTCCCCATCCCGCCGGCGCTCCGCGGCAACCTCTCCCCGGGCTCGATCATGGAGTTTCCCTTCGAGGTGGTCGATAGCATGTACACCTTCAAGGCGAACGACGTCGTGGGAAAGATCGCGCCCCGCCCGCTCCTGCTTTTGCACCCGGCTCACGACTCCGTCACCCCCACCGAGCAGTCGATCGAGCTGTTCCGCCGCGCCGGTCAGCCGACGGAGCTGCATCTGCTGGCCGACGTCGACCATTTCGTGCTCGGTGAGGGCAACCCGCGCGTGGCGAGCCTGGTGCAGGGCTGGCTCGACACCTACCTGCCCGTGCGGCCCGCGTCCCGATGACCGGACCCAACACGGTCACGACGGCCGGGGCCCTGATCGCCACCGCCGAGGCGCTGCGGCGCTTCGCCACGGACGTCTTCGTCCGCGCCGGCATGGCGCCGGCGCCGGCCGGGACGGTCGCCGACGTGCTGGTGTGGGCCAACCTGCGCGGCATGGACTCCCACGGCGTGACCCGCATTCCCCGGTACGCGGAGCTCATGCTGACGGGTGACCTCAACCCGAATCCGGTCATGACCACGCCGCTCGATACGCCAGCCGCCGCCGTGCTCGAGGCTGATCGCGCGGCCGGCCCGGTGGCCATGACAGAGGCGATGGCCCGGGCGGTGAGCAAAGCCCGGCACGCCGCCGTCGGGCTCGTGCTGGTGCGGGGCACCACGCACACCGCGGCCCTCGGGTACTACACACTGCTGGCGGCGCAGGATGGCATGGCGGGCGTCGCTCTGTCCGCGTCGGGTCCCAACATGGTCTATCACGGCGCGCGGACCGCCGGGGTGTCGACGAACCCCATCTCCATCGCGGTGCCCGGCGGCGAGCGAGGGCCCCTCGTCCTGGACATGGCCACCAGCGTCGTGTCGCTGGGTAGCCTCGTGCAGGCCCGCAAGACCGGGCAGGCCCTGCCGGCCGGTGTCGCCGTCGACGGCGACGGCGAGCCGACGACCGATGCGCAGGCTGCCAGGGTCCCCCTGCCGCTGGGCGGCCCCAAGGGCTCCGGCCTGTCCCTGATGATCGAGTGCCTCACCAGCCTGATGGTCGGCAACCCCGTCCTCGCCGAGGCGCTGGAGGGCACGCCCCGCGGACGCCGGCACCGGCAGAATGCGCTCGTGCTGGCCATCGACCTCGCGCGCTTCGGCGATCCGGCGCGATTCCGCCAGGAGGTCATGCGGCTGACCGCGGCGCTGAAGGCGCTGCCCCGCCGCCCCGAGGTCCCCGAGATCCTCATGCCCGGCGAGCGCGGGCAGCGGACCTTCGAGCGCCGCAGCCGGGAGGGCGTTCCCGTGCCCCGGGCCATCGTCGAGGAGCTCCGCGCGCTCGCCGACCGCCTGGGCGTGACGATGTTTCCGGCTTCCCCTCGCCCGCGATCCTAACCTGACACCAGAGCAAGGAGCTCGATGATGCGCATCCACAACCTCTACGCCGACGGTAACGGCGAGTCGCACTTCCGGGACATCGAGGTCGACTGGGTCGAGGAAACCCGCGCGGGCAAGCTGTCCAAGCGCCTGCCCGCCAACGGGATCATCTTTCGCCAGGTGCAGCCCACCTACGACCTGGACTGGCATCCGGCGCCCCGCCGGCAGTACATCATCAACCTCGACGCCGGAGTTCGGATCACCGCCAGCGATGGGGAGAGCCGGGTGATCGGCGCCGGCGAGGTGATCCTGGTGGAGGATACGACCGGCAAGGGGCACCGCTCGCAGGCGGTCGATCAGAAGATCCGTCACTGCATCTTCGTTCCAGTGGATGATTAAGATGGGGGGCCCCGAAATGGCCCCCCATACCCCCCCGTTCGCGTCTCGATCGAGCCAGGGGCTCGATCGCGCCCGCGACGAGCGACCAGGCTCGACCGGGCATCACAACGCGGTCGTCCGGGCCGACGGGCGGGTGGTGAACGTGGTGCGGCCGCGAGGGCAGCTCTTCGTGTGCGCGACGGGCTGCTGTTGCGGTCGTGTCGAAGACGGGTTTTCGCCCGTGCCGACCCAGCTCTATCACGACGAGTGGGAGCGCCGGGGCTTGCGCAACGTGGTACACCTCACGATCGGTGGCTGCCTGGGGCCCTGCGGCCTCGCCAACGTCGCGCTCCTGCTCTTCGACGGCCAGGCCCTGTGGTTTCACTCGATCAACGCCGAGCCGCTGGTCCTGGCGCTCTACGACCACATCGGGGCGATGCTGAAGGCCGATCGGTGCCTGCCCTCGCCCCCGGCGCTAGCGCCCTATCAGTTCACAGCTTCGGCGTGGCAGCCGCCGCCGTGACGACAGGGTCGTCGGTGGCTCTCTACCAGGAGGCTCAGGCATGGACACGCTGACGGGCGGGCGCGCGGTCGTGGAGCTGCTCAAGGCCGAGCAGGTGCGCTACATCTTCGGTATCGTGGGCTCGACGTTCCTCGAGGTGCTCGACGCGCTCTACGACGACCGGGGCGTCGAGTACATCAACGTGCGCCACGAGCAGGCCGCCGCCTTCATGGCCGACGGGCTGGCGCGCGTCACCGGCCAGCCGGCCGCCTGCTTGGTCACCAGCGGCCCGGGCGCGACGAATCTCATGACCGGAGTGGCCGCCGCCTGGGTGGCTCATTCCCCGGTCGTGGTCCTGGTGGGTGGCATCCCGCTCGAGCACCACGACAGGGACGCGTTCCAGGACTTCGATCTCGTCAGCATGTTCCGGCCCGTCAGCAAGCTGGCCGTCCGGATCACCCGGCCCGAGCGGATTCCCGAGCTCCTGCGCGCGGCCCTGCGCGCCGCCAGCAGTGGCCGGCGGGGGCCGGTATTCGTGGAGATCCCGCGCGACGTCCTGCACGGCGAGCTGCCGCGGACGGACCTCCTGCCGCCGCATCGCTACCGGGTGACCCATCCCCTGCCCGCGCACCCCGAGGCCATCGGCGAGGCGGTGCGGCTGCTGCGGACGGCCGAGCGGCCCCTGCTGCTGGTCGGCGGCGGCGTCACGTGGGCCGGGGCCACCGAGCTGATCGTGCGCCTGAGCGAGCAGGGCACGATACCGATGATCACCGCGTACGGACGCAACGATGCGGTGCCCAACGGGCATCCGCTCTATCTGGGTCCCCTGGGCCGCGCCGGCGCGCCGGAGGCCGCCAGCGCGTGCCGCCGGGCCGATGCCCTCGTCGTCGTCGGCTCCCGGCTGGCGCAGTTCACGACCCACTTCGACGACCGCTACATCCGGCCGGGCGTCCCGCTCATCCACATCGACATCGAAAGCCGCGACATCGGCCGCTACTATCCGGTGGCCGTGGCCATCCAGGCTGACGCCCGCGAAGCCTGCCAGGCGCTGCTGGAGGGCCTCGGCCACGCGGGCGCCCCCGACCGGACGGCCTGGCGCCGCGAGGCCGAGAGCCTGCGCGGCCAGCGCCAGGCGCGCCTGGCCGCGGAGGCCGGACTCGCTGCCAAGCCCATGAAGCCGCAGCGCATCTATGCGGAGTTGCGCCGGGCGCTGCCCCCGGAGACGATCGTCGCGCTCGACGCGGGGGCCGCCCCGGCGTACGGGTACGACCGCCTGCACTTCGCCCGCCCGCGCACGTTTCTCACCCCGCTCGACCTGGGCGGCCTGGGCTTCGCGTTCCCCGCCGCGCTGGGCGCGAAGCTCGGCCGGCCCGACGCCCCCGTGCTGGCCATCCACGGCGACGGCGGCTTTCTCATGAATGCGCAGGAGCTGGAGACGGCCGTACGCCACGGGATCGCCGTCACCACCATCGTGATGAACAACAACTGCTGGGGCTCCGAGAAGGCCTACCAGAAGCACTTCTACGGCGGGCGCTACATCGGCTGCGACATCGGCAACCCCCGCTACGACGAGTACGCCCGCATCTTCGGCGCCCGCGGGTACTACGTGGAGCACCCGGACCAGGTCGGCGACGTCGTCCGCTCCGCGCTCGGCTCCGGCCAGCCGGCGGTCATCGAGATCCCCATCGATCCCGAGGAGTTCCCCACGCCCGCCACCGCCGTGCGCCGGACGTCGGGGTGAGTCGGCGGCTGCTGCTCGCCGGGGTCCTGGCCCTGGCGACCATCGACCCCGTCGTCATCGAGGACTGGCGCGGCTCCCCGGTCGGGAGCACCGGCGTGCCGGCCGGCTGGCGGACCTACGGGGGAGGCGGCAGCTTCCAGCATCCGCCGGTGATCGTGAACCACGACGGCCGCGCCGCCCTGCGGCTCAAAACCGATCGCTACAGCATCCGGCTCGCCCGGGGCGTCACCGTGGACCTGACCCGCACGCCGGTGCTCGAATGGGAGTGGAACGTCACGACGCTACCCCGACACGGCGATGTGCGCAGCCGGGTGAACGATCAGGCGGCCCGCGTCATGATCATGTTCGGCGCCCGGCTCCGCCCGAACATCCTGGGCTACGTCTGGGATACCCGCGCGCCCGCCGGCACGGAGATCAGAACGCAGGGCTACGTCGACCGATGGCTGATCGTCGAGCGATCCGGTGGCGACGGCGTGGGCTCCTGGCGGCGCGAGGCGCGCAACGTCGTCCAGGATTACCTGCGCTTGTTCGGTACGCACCCCCCTGCGGTACGGGCGGTCTCGCTGGAAAGCCACTCCGAGGACGCCGACCACGCCAGCGAGGCCATGTTCGGGCGAGTGCGCTTCAGCCCGGCGGGGACGCGTCCCGACGGCTAGGGTGCGCGGGTCAGGTCGAAGGCGAACAGGCTCACGCGATAGGTGGCGGCCGCCCCCCCGGCCGGGCTCTCGAAGTCGACCCGGGCGCCAGAAGGCAGGTCGCTGCCCAGCCACGCCACGCGCTGGTGGACGACCGCCCCGCTGGCGTCCAGGCCTTCGATCAGGAGCTGAATCCGCCGGGCCGGGTAGGCCGAGGTGTTCTGAATCGTTCCGCGCACGACCCGGCGGCCCCCGACCTCGGCTGGCTGCCAGTCGAGCCGGAAGTGGCTCTCCCCGCCGACCACCAGTGGGGACAGCAGCCGGGCTGGCTGCCCGGACACCGCCGTAGCCGCCAGCAGCACGAACGCTCCCGCCCACACGATTCCGGTCCTGAGTGCCCTCATAGCATCCTCCCCGCCATGGCAACCAGCGAGGCGGCTTCATGGGTCCGGCCCTCTCGGGACCCGGTGATGCCGCCATGGGCGCGGCGCGGCTTGCTAACTGCGGGCGACCTGGGATATTGTGCCCAGTCACGATCCCCCCCGGGGTCGGTGGTGTGCCCTCCCGGGGGCCGCTGGCGAGCAGGAGGTGCCATGCAGCGGTACATCGCGCGACGAGCCCTCCAGAGCTTGCTCGCCCTCTGGGTCATGAGCCTCATCGTGTTCGCCATGGCGCGCCTGAGCGGGAACGCGCTCGACATGATGTTGCCGATGGAGGCCACCCAGGAGGACTACGATCGCCTGTCGAAGTACTGGGGCCTGGACCAGCCGATGCACGTGCAGTACGGCATCTTCGTCAGCCGGGCTCTGAGGGGCGACTTCGGCATGTCGTGGAAGTGGCCGGGCTACTCGGCCATGGGTCTGGTGATGGACCGCCTGCCCGCGACGCTGCAGCTCGCCGGGTTCGCGCTGGCCATCAGCGTCGTGATTGCGCTCCCCATCGGGGTCCTGTCCGCGGTCAAGAAAGGCACGGCCTGGGACACCTCGGGGAAGATCATCGCGCTGCTCGGCCAGTCGCTGCCCGGGTTCTGGCTGGGCATCGTCCTGATGTGGGTCTTCGCGGTGAACCTCGGCTGGTTCCCCACCTCGGGCCGCGGAGGCCTGCAGTACATGATCCTGCCGGCCATCACCCTGGGCTGGTTCCAGGTCGCCGCGCTCATGCGGCTGGTGCGCTCCTCGATGCTCGACGTGCTGGACAGCGAGTTCGTGAAGCTCACCCGGGTCAAGGGGCTCGCCGAGTGGAAGGTCGTGTGGAAGCATTGCCTGCGCAACGCGGCGATCGCGCCCCTGACGTTCTTCGCGATCATCGCCGGGGTCCTCATGACCGGCTCGGTGGTGACCGAGACCGTCTTCTCCTGGCCGGGCACGGGCCTGCTCGCCATCGACGCCGTGCGGGCGCGGGACTACCAGGTGGTCCAGGCCGTGGTGATCGTGTTCGCCACGATCTTCATTTTGACGAATCTGCTCGTCGACATTCTCTACGCGTACCTGGATCCGCGGATCCGGTACCGGTAACGAACGTCATGACGAAGGAGGCCGAGCGATGGCCACCGTGACCGCGAGATCGCTACCCTGGTACGCGCCGCCTCGCGTGGCGCGGGCGATGCGCGAAGTCCGGCGGTACCCCGTGGTGGCGCTGTCGATCCTGACGTTCTTCCTGGTGATCCCGGCGCTGTTCGCCACCCAGATCGCGCCGTACGACCCGCTGAAGGGCTCGCTGTCCAAGCGGCTCCGGCCGCCCGCGTGGCAGACCGGCGGCAGCATCGAGTACCCGCTGGGCACGGACAAGATGGGGCGGGACATCCTGAGCCGCATGATCCACGGCGCCCGGGTATCGCTCACCGTGTCGCTGGTGGCCATCTTCGTGGGCGGGATCATCGGGACCGGCATCGGATTGATCTCCGGGTACTTCGGTGGCCGGGTGGACGGCGTCCTCATGCGCCTGGTGGACATCTCGCTGTCCTTACCCACGATCTTGCTGGCGCTGGTGCTCGTGACCGCCGTGGGCCCGAGCTTCGGCACCGTCATCACCGTGCTGGTCGTGCTCCTGTGGGCGCGCTACGCCCGGCTGGTCCGGGGCGAGACGCTCACCATCAAGGAGCGCGACTTCATCGCCCGGGCGCGGGTGGCCGGTGCCTCCCACGCCCGGATCATGGGCCGCTACATCTTCCCCAACGTGATGAACTCTTTGGTCGTGCTGGCCACGCTCAACGTCGGGTACGTCATCCTGCTGGAATCGGCGCTGAGCTTCCTCGGCGCCGGCCTGCCCCGGCCGCTGCCGGCCTGGGGCCTCATGGTGGCGGACGGCCGCGAGCTGATCGTCACCGCGTGGTGGGTCTCGATGTTCCCGGGGCTCGCCATCATGCTCACAGTGCTCGCGCTGAACCTCCTGGGCGACTGGCTGCGGGATCATTTCGATCCCAGGCTCAGGAACGTGTGAGAACGGAGTACGGCATCCGGAGGAGGGTTCTGATGAGAGGTACTAGGCTGCCATGGTTTCCGTCGTTGCGACTCGTTTCCCTCGCGCTCGCTGTCGTGCTCGCATGGGGCCTGGCGACCACTCCAGCGCCGGCCGCCGCCCAGCTGCCCCAGAAGCTCGTCTTCGCCTCGGCCGGGTTCGAGGACAGCAACCGGTTCTGGACGGTGGCCCGCCCCGACCACCTGCAGTACGACCCGTTCCTGGAAACGCTGCTCGAGGTGGACCCGAAGACCGGTGAGTACACCCCGCGCCTGGCCGAGAAGTGGTCGGCCAGCCCGGACTACAAGGAGTGGACGTTCCACCTGCGCAAAGGCGTGCAGTTCCACTTCGGGTACGGCCCCTTCACCGCCAAGGACGTCGTGCATTCATACTCGCTGACCCAGCGGCCGGAAGCGAAGATGACGCTAGGCCCGTTCTGGCGCAGCGTGGACGAGGTCAAGGTCATCAACGACCACCAGATCGTGTTCCGGATGAAGCGCCCGGCCACGACCCTGGACTATGCGGTTTCCCGCGCCGGTGACCTCCGTATCGTGAGCAAGGCCCAGTGGGACAAGGAGGGCCTGGAGGGCTTCGACAAGAGGCCGGCCGGAACCGGCTCGTACCAGTACGCGGGGCGCAAGCAAGGCATCTCGATCACCTTCGAGCGCGCCGACAAGCACTGGGCGGGCGAGAAGCCGGCCTTCAAGGAGCTGGAGTTCCGCATCGTCCGCGAGGAGGCCACCCGGCTGGCCCTGCTGCTGTCGGGAGAAGCCCACATCGCCGATATGCCGCGCGAGCTGCAGAAGGACGCGATCGCCAAGGGCATGAAGCTCTACTTCTCGTCGTTCCCGGTGGACTGGATCACCGTCTACCTGGGCGGCCAGTACCACATGCCTGGCGACAAGGCGTTCCGGGCGGACGTGCCGTGGACGAACAAGAAGGTGCGGCAGGCCATGAACGTGGCCATCAATCGCCAGGAGCTCTTGAAGACGGTCTTCGCCGGCAAGGGCTCGCTCACGTACGTGACGGGCTGGTCCGAGAAGTCGGAAGGCTTCAACCCCGAGTGGGTCAAGAAGTTCCCCGCCATGTACGGGTACAACCCCGGCAAGGCCAAGCAGCTGTTGAAGGAGGCCGGGTACGGCCCCGGCGGCAAGCCGATCAAGGTCAAGATCCTCGCCTTCACCGAGCCCGGTGAGTCCGAGGGCCCGCAGGTGGCCGAAGCGCTCGGCATCTACTACAAGGAAGTCGGCATCGACAGCGAGATCGAGGTGCTGGACTGGGCCAAGGTGCGGAGCATGTTCCGCGGAAAGGCCATGCACTGCTGCATCTGGCCGAACATCATTTCCTGGCGGCCCTCCGAGGAGTGGATCCGCACCGCCTACTTCAGCAAGAGTCCCAACCACTTCTACGAGCACGAGTACGTCGACAAGACCTATGAGCTGCTGTCCAAGACCGTGAACAAGGCCGAGCGGCAGCGGATCGCCCAGGCCATCGGCGATCACCTGTTCGAGGAGTTCGCCGACATCCCGCTGTTCTGGTTCCGCAACGAGGTCGTGGCGAATCCCAAGGTCGTCGGGACCTGGGCGTATCCGGGGATGGCGGCCGGGCGGTCCACGCACTTCCACCTGGTACGGCCACCGGCAAAGTAGTCGCTCGGGGCGAGCGGTCAGCGGGGGGATCGGGGCGAGTGCCCCGGTCCCCCCTTTATACCCGGTGACGATCAGGTGGTGAATGCCTAGACGGATCGGCGACGTCGTTCTCGAAGTCGAGGACCTGCACACCTACTGCTTCACGCGGTGGGGCGTGGTGCAGGCGGTCAACGGCGTGAGCTTCTCCCTGCGCGAGGGAGAGACGCTCGGGATCGTGGGCGAGTCCGGGTGCGGCAAGACGATGACGGCGCTGTCCATCCTGCGCCTCGTCCCGCGGCCGGTGGCCCGCATCGTGAAGGGCGCCATCCGGCTCCAGGGGGAGAACCTGCTGGAGAAGACCGAGCGGGAGATGCGCGCCATCCGGGGGCGTCGCCTCTCCATGATCCTGCAAGACCCCCAGACGTCCCTGAACCCGGTATTCACCATCGGTAACCAGCTCATCGAGGCCATCAAGATCCATCACCGCGACGGCCGCCGCTCGCTCGTGCAGCGCGCCATCGACGGCTTGAAGCAGGTGCGGGTGGCCGCCCCCGAACGGCGGGTGGACGATTACCCGCACCAGATCAGTGGCGGCATGAAGCAGCGGGTGGTGGGGGCCATCGCCATCTCGTGCGAGCCGAAGGTCATCATCGCCGACGAGCCTACCACCTCGCTCGACGTCACCATCCAGGCGCAATACCTGCGCCTGCTCCGCGAGATCCAGGAAGCTACCAACCTGGCGCTGATCTTCATCACTCACGACTTCGGCATCGTGGCCAAGATGTGCGACCGGGTCATGGTCATGTACGCCGGCCGCGTGGTGGAAAGCGGCTCGGTGCGGGACATCTTCAATCACCCCTCGCATCCGTACACCCAGGCCCTGTTGAACTCCGTGCCCAACATGGACGAGGACGTCGAGCGGCTCTACTCGATCTCCGGCCAGCCGCCCGCCCTGTGGGACCTGCCGGAGGGCTGCCGGTTCGCCCCCCGCTGCCCCCACGCCGACGACCGCTGCCGGCGCGAGTATCCGCCGTCGTTTTCGGTCAAGAACGGCCACGTCGCCAGTTGCTGGAGACTGGAACCGGCATGACCGAGCCCCTTGTCCTCGAGGTGCAGGCCCTGAAGAAGCACTTCCCCATCAGCCAGGGCGTGCTGTGGTCGAAGACCGTCGGCTGGGTCAAGGCCGTGGACGGCGTCGGCTTCTCGGTGCGTCAGGGCGAAACCCTTGCGCTCGTGGGGGAGTCCGGCTGCGGCAAGACGACGACCGCCAAGCTCATCCTCCGTCTGGAAGAGCCGACCTCCGGTCGTGTCCTCGTCGACGGTAACGACGTCCACGCCTTGCAGGGAGACGGCTTGCGAGATTACCGGACGACCGTCCAGGCCGTCTTTCAGGACCCCTGGTCCTCGCTGAGCCCGCGCATGCGGGTGCGGGACATCGTGGCCGAGCCGCTCGTGGTGAACCGGCAGGGCTCGGCCGGCGAGATCAAGGAGCGGGTCGCCGAGGTCCTGGCCTCCGTCGGCCTGCGCCCGCAGCAGGCCCGGCTGTACCCCCACGAGTTCAGCGGCGGGCAGCGGCAGCGCATCGCCGTGGCCAGCGCCCTGGTGTCCAAGCCGAAGCTCATCATCCTGGACGAGCCCGTCTCGGCCCTGGACGTCTCGATCCGCGCCCAGATCATGAATCTGCTGGTAGATCTTCAAAAGCAGTACAACGTCAGTTACGTGCTCATCGCCCACCACCTGGCCACGACGCGGTACATGGCCCACGAGGTGGCGGTCATGTACCTGGGCAAGATCGTGGAGCGGGCCAGGACGAAGGAGCTGTTCAGCAATCCGCTGCATCCCTACACCAAGGCGCTCTTCTCGGCCGCCTTGCCGGCCCACCCGGACATCACCCGCGAGGAGATCATCCTGACCGGCGAGGTCCCCTCCCCCATCAACCCGCCCTCGGGGTGCCGCTTCCATCCCCGCTGCCCCTTCGCCATGCCCCAGTGTGCGGAGGTCGAGCCGGAGGAGAAGGAGACCGTTCCCGGTCACCTGGTGGCCTGCCACCTCTACTAGCGGGAGGTCTCCCACGACACCGAGCGAGCTGGCCGGCGCGCTTCGTCGGCAGCTGAATCCACGGCGGGCCCGATGGCAGAAGCCCGACGCCCTCGTCAGGGCGCTGCGGCTCCGACGCGGGCAGGTGGTGGCCGAGATCGGCGCCGGCCCGGGCTACTTCACCCCGCGCCTGGCCCGGGCCGTCGGCTCATCGGGTCACGTCTACGCGGTGGACCCCGAGGCGGCCGTCCTCGACGTGCTGCGGCGGCGCCTCGCCCGGGCGGGGGTGCGCAACGTGACGCCCGTCCTGAGTCGGGACGACGATCCGATGCTCCCCCGCAACCGCTGCGACCTCGCGGTCATCATCAACGCCTACCACCACATGCGAGGGGCCGGCCCCTTCTTGCGCCGGCTGGTGTCGGTGCTCCCTCGCGGCGCCCGCGTGATCAACGTGGACTGGAACGAAGAGTCGGAGTTCGGCCCGCCGCCCAGACGGCGCGTGCCTCGCGCGCGGTTCCTCCGCGACGCTCGCCGGGCCGGCCTGCGGCTGGTCCGCGAGCACCGCATCTTGCCCCACCAGTACTTCCTCGAGCTGCGTCGCGTGCGCTGAGGCGGTCGCCCAGGGGACGCTCAGTCGGGCTCGAAGCGGTCCTTGTAGTCCAGCCGCAGCGCGGGATTCTGCTCCTCTTTGCGCAGGTAGCAGTTGCCGGCGGCCAGGATCTCGATTTCGGTGCCCATGAAGCACCGGAACGCGTCCTCCGGTGTACACACGATGGGCTCGCTCCGGACGTTGAAGCTGGTGTTCACCAGCACCGGACAGCCGGTCTGGGCTTTGAAGCTCGACAGCAGCGCGTGGAATCGCGGATTGGTGTCGCGGTGCACCGTCTGAACGCGCGCGGAATAGTCGACGTGGGTGACCGCCGGGATCTCCGAGCGCGGGACGTTGAGCTTGTCGATCCCGAACAGCGCCTGCTGCTCGGGAGTCATGGCCAGGCGCCGTGACTCGACGACGTCGGCCACCAGCAGCATGTAGGGGCTGTCCGCGTCGAGCTCGAACCACTCGGCCACGTCCTCCCGCGGCACCGCCGGGGCGAACGGGCGGAACGACTCCCGGTACTTGACCTTCAGGTTCAGGAGCTTCTGCATGGTGGGCGAGCGCGGGTCGCCCAGGATCGAGCGGGCGCCCAGGGCCCGCGGACCGAACTCCATCCGCCCCTGGAACCAGCCCACGGCGGCGCCGTTGACCAGGTCGTCGGTAACCCGGTCCAGCAGCTCGCGCTCGTCGAGCACGTGGACCTTGGCGCCCAGGCCGGCCAACCGGGCCTCGATCTCGCGGTCCGTGAATTCCGGTCCCAGGTAGGCTCCCCGCATCGGGTCGGCCCCCGCCGTGCGGGCGTTGCCGAGGAAGCCGTAATAGGCGCAGAGGGCGGCCCCGATCGCCCCGCCGGCATCTCCCGCGGCCGGCTGGATCCAGATCCGGGCGAAGCGACCGTCGCGCAAGACCTTGCCGTTGGCCACACAGTTCAGGGCGACGCCGCCAGCCAGGCACAGGTTCTCGGCTCCGGTCTCCTGGGCCAGGCTGCGCGTGAGCTTGAGCACGACCTCCTCGACCACGGCCTGGATCGACGCGGCCACGTTCATATGGGCCTGCGTCAACAGCTCGTCGGGCCGCCGGGGAGGCAGGCCGAACAGCCGGTGGAACTTCTCGTTCGTCATCCGAAGACCGGTGCAGTAGTCGAAGTAGCTCAGATCCAGGCGGAAGCTGCCGTCCGGCTTCACGTCGATGAGCGTGTCCCGGATGCGATCGGCATAGACCGGCGCGCCGTACGGGGCCAGGCCCATGACCTTGTACTCACCGGAGTTGACCTTGAAGCCGGTGTAGTACGTGAAGGCCGAGTAGAGGAGCCCCAGCGAATGCGGGAAGTGGATCTCCCGGAGCAGGCGAAGCTCGCGGCCGCGGCCGAAGCCCGCCGACGTCGTCGTCCACTCGCCCACGCCGTCCATGGTGAGCACCGCCGCCTCGGCGAAGGGCGAGGCGAAGAAGGCGCTGGCGGCATGGGACTGGTGATGTTCGGCGAACAGCAGCTTGTCGCGGACCTCGCGCCCGCCGCCCAGCTTCCGCAACTCGTCCACCAGGAGCTTGCGCTGGAACAGCTTCTCGTGGAGCCAGACCGGGATGGCCATGGAGAACGAGCGAAAGCCCCGGGGCGCGAAGGCCAGATAAGTCTCCAGCAAGCGCTCGAACTTCAAGAAGGGCTTGTCGTAGAACGCGATGTAATCGACACCGTCGAGCGAGCAGCCGGCGGCGGTCAGGCAATACGTGATGGCGTGCCGGGGAAATCGCGAGTCGTGCTTCTTGCGCGTGAAGCGCTCCTCCTGGGCGGCGGCGACGATGACGCCGTCCTCCACCAGGGCCGCGGCGCTGTCGTGATAGAAGGCCGAGACGCCAAGGATACGCATGGCCGTCTAGAAGAGCGTGTAGATGAACGGGGCCACCGCGCTGCCTTTCGTGAGCACGACGAGGCCGCCGAACACGAGCAGGGCGAGGAGAATGGGCAGGAGCCAGAACTTCTTCCTGACCCGCATGAACATCCAGAGCTCGGCAAAGAATGACATAGGTTTCCCCTCAGAACTGGTTCCGCATGGTTTCGGGCTCCGGCCCCGGAGGATGCCGGTGGATCCAGTAGCTGGACGCCGACCCGTCCCACCCCAACCGCAGAGGATCCTTGCGCATCAGTCGCATCAGTAAGCCCATAGGGGTGAACACGACGAAGAACAGCAATCCCAGCACGATGGGGCTGGTGATGCGATGCAGGAGCAGCCCGAAGGCCAGCCACAGCCGATTGGCCGGTCCGAGGAGCCGGGGCCGGATCAGCGCGACGGCGACGAAGAGGCCCGCGATCGAAAGGGCCCAGAGACGGGGCGGCCGGCCCCCGAGCAGGGGGAGCAGGGCGATGACGACGAAGACGCCCGCGAAGACGAGCCCGAAGGCGCGGTCCGAGCCGCCCCGCACCGCCTCCTCGTGGCCCAGGTATTCGTGCGTTTGCGCCGCTCGCTGGCTGATGGCCCTCGACTCCCCGTGAAAGGTAAGTCCCCTACCCTACCCTCGTTGTCAGGATGGCTCAAATAGGCTGGTAGGTACAAGCCTCCAGTCAGCGGTGCTCGAGAGCCGCGAAGAGCGCCGGGTCGAGGCGGGCGCGGTATCGGGCCAGCACCGGCTGGACCGCCGCCACGAAGGCGGCGTGCTCGTCGGCCGCCAACTGGGTGACGTCGTTGCCCGGCGGGCCCAGCCGGGCCAGCACGTCCCGGTCCTCGGAGGCGGCGAGCTGCCGCTGAAGCGCGGTCGCCTGCAGGGCCGCCTCGTCCACGGCTGACTGCACCTCCGCCGGCCAGCTCCGATACTGGCGCTCGTTGGCGATCATGAAGCTCGCCCCGAAGAAGTGCCCGGTCAGCGTGATGTACCGGTGGTAGCGGTGCACGCCGAAGGTGTAGATGTTCGTCAGGGGATTGTCGTGGGCGTCGAAGACGTCGCCGGCGATGTCCTGCACGAACTGCTTGATGTCCACGGCGATCGGCACGAACCCGAGCGCGCGGAAGACCTCCCCGTGCAGCTCGCTCATCTGCGTACGAATCCGGAGTCCCCGGCAGTCCTGGGGCCGGTGGATCGGCCGCACCCGGTTCGTGAGATGGCGAAACCCGTTGTCCCAGAGACCCAGCACGCGCCAGGGCGTGGCCGCGTGCAGGCGGCGGGTGTAGAGCTCCCCGAGGCGGCCGTCGAGCGCGGCCCACGCCGTGCGGCGGTCCCGGACCACGAAGGGCAGCTCGAGCAGCTGCAGCTCGGGCACCCACGCGGTGAAGCGCACCGTCGACATGTAGCAGAAGGCCAGCTCGCCGCGCTCGACCATGACGGGCAGGTCTCCCGAGGGGCGCCCGAGGTCGAGCACGCTACCGATCAGCTCGAAGGCGATCCGGTCACCCAGCTTCTGCTCCAGCAGCTCACCGAATCGGCGGGCCGCCCGATTGTGGATGGACGCCGGCGGCTGGTAGCCGCCGAACTTCATGGTGATGGGCATCACGACCCGACGCGGTGGCGTTTCATGGCGGATCCGGGTAGAACTAAGCACACGCTCGCGGGCGGGTCAATGGCACGGTGCCGCAGCGCCCCCCAAGGAGGAGCGATGAACGGATTCCGGGTGAACGACGCGGACGGCCACATCACCGAGACGACCGAGCAGCTCCGCCCCTACTTCGGCCCGGACGCCCCCGCGCACTGGGCGGAGCGCCGCTCGTATTACCCGCAGGACGCCTGGGACCGCTCGCTGGGCGGGCGACTGGGGAGCCGGGCCAACGACGCCAAGACCTGGCTCGGCATCATGGACGAGGGCGGCGTGGAGACGGCCGTGCTCTATCCTACGGCCGGCCTCGGCATCGGCTGGGTCCGCGAGCCGGACTTCGCCGTGGCCCTCTGCCGGGCCTACAACAACTTCCTCGCCCACGAGTTCCTCCAGGTAAGCCCGCGCCTGAAGGCGGTGGCCCTGCTGCCCTTCCAGGACGTGCCGGCGGCGGTGGCCGAGCTCCGCCGGGCGGTGGGCGAGCTCGGGATGGTGGGCGCCTTCGCCCCGGCGGTCGGGCTGCGGCTGCCGCTGGGCCACACCCAGTTCCACCCGATCTATGCCGAGGCCGAGCGGTTGGGCACGATGATCGCGTGCCACGCTACCGTACGCGGCCCGCACTTCTTCGGGGCCGACGGGTTCGACCGGTTCATCGAGGTGCACACGCTCTCCCATCCGGTGGCCCAGATGATCCAGCTCACGGGCATGATCTTCGAGGGCGTGCCGGAGAAATACCCGCGACTGCGGATCGGGTTCATGGAGGCGGGGTGCTCCTGGCTTCCCTTCTGGATGGACCGGATGGACGAGGAGTGGGCGAAGCGCGGCGAGGTGGAAGCGCCGCTCTGCCGACAGCGGCCCAGCGCGTATCTGAAGTCCGGCCAGCTCTACTTCGCCGCGGAGGGAGACGAGCGCTCGCTCCCCGAGGTCGTGCGGCGGTTCGGAGACGACCTCGTCTTCTACGCCAGCGACGTCCCCCACTGGGATCACGACTATCCCGCCAACATCCAGGAGCTGGCCGGCCGCGACGACCTGAGCCTCGACACCCGGCGCAAGATCCTCTACGACAACACCTGCCGCCTGTACGCATGCTGAGCCCCTCGACGATCCCCGACGAGATCGACGTTCCCCACGCCCTCGTGCGTGTGCTCGAAGAAGCGGGCGTGCGATTCGTGTTCGGCATGCCGGGCGGCGACACCGGACGCATCTTCGACGCCCTCTACGACTCGACGTCGATCCGCACCATCCTCGTCCGTCACGAGCAGGTCGGCTCGATCATGGCCGAGATGCACGGCCGGCTGACGGGCACACCGGGCGTGGTCATGGGCCAGGGCATCTTCCTGGCCGCCAACGCGCTGTTCGGCGCGCTGGAGGCCGTGAAGGGCGCCTCGCCGATGCTGCTCCTCGGCGACTTCACCGACATGGCGCCCTTCATGCACCACGCGCCGTACCAGGCGGGGACCGGCGAATACGGCAGCCACGATCTGCGCAACCTCCTGGCCAGCGCCACCAAGTACACCGCCGCGGTGTCGGAGCCCAAGCAGGCGGTGCAGACCCTGCAGCTGGCGATCAAGCACGCCACCACCGGGACCCCCGGACCGGTGGCGGTCGTCTTCGGCAGCCGGTCCCTCACGGGCACCGTGAAGACCGGGCGACCGCCGCGTCTGCACGCCACCGCCCGCCATCTGGCCCACGGCACGGTCCGCCCGGCCCCGGCCGATCTGGCCCGCGTGGCCGAGGTCCTGCTGGCGTCGTCGAGTCCCGTCATCGTCGCCGGCAACGGCGTGCACGCCTCGCGCGCCTGGGCCGAGCTCCGAGCGCTTGCCGAGCTGCTCACCGTCCCGGTCGCCACCACGGCGACCGGCAAGAGCGCGATCGCCGAGGACCATCCGCTGGCCCTGGGCGTCTTCGGGAACTGGGGTCAGGTGGTCGCCAACGAGGTGGTCTCGGCGGCCGACACCGTGCTGGTCGTCGGCTCGCGGCTCTCCCCCACCGACACCTGCTTCGAGAACCCCGAGCTGCTGGACGCCGACCGCCAGACCCTGCTCCAGATCGACGTGGAGCCGCTCAACGTGGCCCGGCACTTCCCGGTGGCGGCGGCGATCGTCGCCGACGCCCGGGACGCGCTGGCTGCCCTGATCACCGAGCTCGGGCCGCGGCTCAGGCCGGCGGTGCAGGACGCCGGCCACCGGCGGCGCCAACAGCTGGCCGAGCTGAAGGCGTTGCACCGCTACTTCGCCGAGCCTGCGCAGGCCGCCGACGACGTTCCCCTCCGGCCCGAGCGGGTGATCAGCGAGCTGGCGCGCCGGCTCGGTGAGCGCGCGCTGGTCACCATGGACGCCGGGGCCAATCGCCTCTACATGACCCACTACTTCCAGTGCCGGGGGGCCGGCACCGTCTATCAGCCCTCGTCCATCGGCGGCATGGGCTACGCGCTGCCCGCGGCGATGGCGGCCAAGCTTACCTTTCCGGAGCGGGACTGCGTGGCCGTCTGCGGCGATGGCGGGTTCGCCATGACGATGAGCGCGCTGCTGACGGCGGCGCAGCACCGGATCCCCGTCGTCACCGTCGTGCTCAACAACGGGGTGCTCGGTTGGGTGAAGGACGGGCAGCGGCGCCGGGGCGATCGCTTCATCGCCTCGGAGCTCGGCCGGAACGACCACGCCCGGATGGCGCAAGCCATGGGCTGCGTCGGCATCCGCGTCGAGACGGTCAAAGACCTCCTCGGCGAGCTCGAGCGCATCAAGGGGGCGACGGAGCCGGTGGTCCTGGACGTCGTCACCACCGAAGACGCGCCCTTCTGGCAGGTCCAGTCGCCGCTCGCCAAGGAGGGGCCGGGCGGGGAGTGAGCGGCGGCTCGCCCCTTCGCGCTACCGGGCGGCCGCCAGCCGGGCGAACTGGCGCTTGAGCGAGGTGACCCGGGCCAGGTAGGCCCTCACGTCGTGATCGCCGCACCGCTGCCCGGGAGTCAGCCGGAAGCCCCGTCGCGCATAGGCCTCCCCCGCCCCCGCACCGCAGAGGTGAATGATGGCGGCCAGCTCCTGCTTCTGCTCCAGCGTGACCGCGCCCACGCCCGGACGCCGCATCGTGTTGGCCACGGCTCGATCGAGAAGCGCGGCCGTGAGCTCCACCGCGTGGCCCGGCACGATGCGGGTGTAGAGGCTGTTGAACCAGCACGAGCGCCAGTCGTGCCAGGGCCCCGCCTCCACCACCACGTGGTTGCGGATGCAGTAGCGCCTGGCCTCGCGGAACGTGGCATCGGTGATCTGGTACATCCCGACCGCACTCGACGCCGGCTCGTACACCCCGAAGGGATTCCAGCTGACGCTCCATCGCCAGTACGTCCGGGCCACCGGGTTGCCCGCCCCTTCCGCCTGGGCCAGCGCCGCCAGCAGCTCGGGACGGATGACGGCCGTGGAGTGTCGACGGAAGTGCCGCTCGTACCGCCGCCAGGTCTCCGGCGGCGTCTTCACCAGCGCCCCGCTCACCGGGAACAGCAGCTCGCTCGGCTTGCGCAGGACCTGGTACACCCAGTTCACGGCGAACCACACCACCAGCACGACGACGGCGCCCACCAGCAGGCGGATGATGAGCGGAGCGGCCAGCACCGCCAGGAGGGTGTGCCGGGCCGATGGCCCGAGCGCCCACATGGCAGCCGGCGCCGCTTGCCGCCGGCGCCGCCTCCGGGAGTTCGATCCGAGAACGCGGGA
Organism: Candidatus Methylomirabilota bacterium; assembly: GCA_035709005.1. Classification (NCBI taxonomy): domain Bacteria; phylum Methylomirabilota (SeqCode); species Candidatus Methylomirabilota bacterium. Next base: position 58,988 of record DASTFB010000031.1, read on the forward strand.
GCGGGCCATAGCTGGGATCCCAGTAGTATGCCGCCGGGAGGCCGGACCGGTCCGCAGATAAAATAATCGGTATACTCGGCTGGCCGCACTGAGGAGGCGCCCGCGTGAAAACGATCGATATCCACGCGCATCTCGTGCCGCGGTCCCTGTGGCAGGCCGCTGACGCCGGCCGGCCGTGGTACGGCTTTCGTCACGAGCCCGGCGAAGGCGCCGGCACCGTCGTGGGCGACGGCAAGCGGACCCGGTTCACGTCCCCCAAGGTCCGGTTCACACCCGAAGAGCGCATCCGTGATATGGACGGGCAAGGCGTGGACGTACAGGTCATCTCCATTCACACTCCGTTCTTCGGCTACCACCTCGATCCGGCTCAGGGCCGCGCCCTGGCCCACGACGTCAACGACGAGATCGCGGGCATGGTCCGGCAGTGGCCTCAGCGCTTCGCCGGCCTGGCCACGCTGCCCGTGCAGGACGTCAAAGCGGCGATCGAGGAGCTGGAGCGCGCGGTCACCGTCCTCGGTCTCAAGGGAGCCGAGCTCGACACCGTGGTCAACGGCGAGAACTGGGATGAGCCGAAGTTCCTGCCCCTGTTCAAGGCCGCCGAGGCCATGGGGGCCGTGCTCTTCTTCCACCCGCAGCCCCAGCACAACTTCATGATGCAGCGGACGACGCGCTACGGCCTGTTCAACAGCCTGGGCGTCATCGTGGAGGACGCCATCGTCGTGGCCATCCTGATCTCCAGCGGGATCCTCGACGCCTGTCCCGACCTCAAGGCGTGCATCGCCCACGGCGGGGGGCCGGCCTGCTTCGCGATGGGGCGACTCGACCGGGGCTGGCAGGGCCGGGCCGGCGCGCCGGACCGCATCCCGCAGCCGCCCAGCGCGTACCAGCGTCGCCTCTACTACGACAGCGTCACGGGGAGCGAGGAGGCCCTGCGCTTTCTGCTCGATCAGGTGGGCGCCGACCGCGTGGTGCTCGGCAGCGACTGGCCCTTCGTGCCCTGGCATCCCTCGCCCGTCACCTGGGTGCAGGGCCTCAAGACGCTTACGCCGGGTGAAAAGGAACGGATTCTGTGGCGGAACCTGGAAGCGCTGCTGAAGCTCTGACGGCCCGTGGCCTTCAGGCCGGGTAAGTCGCGAGGCCAACGGCTCGGGCCGCGGCGGCCAACCGCACGTCGAACGACGCCAACGAGGCCGCGGGCGCCGACGTCGCCAGCGCCAGATGCAGCGCGTCGGCCGTCCGTAGCGGAGTCTCGGTCAGGCTGAGGAGGAAGTGCTCGGCCCGACGATGAACCTCACGGGTCAGCTCGACCCGCCGGTATCCGCCCTCGTCGAGACGTCCGACGATGGCGTGCTGAACGCGGCGGGCGACGTCCCCCGTGAGCTCGCCCTGACGCAGACGACGCGACAGCGCCGACGTGGCCTCGGTCACGGCCAGATCGGACACGAAGACGTCGACGCGTCCTTCCACGACCCGATTGAACTCGTCGCTGCCCGGCTCAGGCAAGTAGAGCTTGAGCAGCGCGCTCGTGTCGCAGTAGAGGGGACCGGGCAGCCGGGTCGCGTACGCGGCGGCCGGCTCGCGGAGCCGCGCCGGAGGGCGCCTCCTAACGGCGATCCTCGCGCTCCTGGGCGATCGTGGCGGAGAGCGGGGGATCGAGGACCGGCATCGTCCGGCGGAACGCCGCCAGATTGCGAACGCCCCCGCTGCGCGGGCGATCCGGAGGCACCAGCTTCGCCACGGGGCGCCCGCGCTCCGTGATCACGACTTCCCGGCCTTTCTTGACTTCGTCGAGCAGTGCTGACAGATTCTGGCGGGCCTCGCGGACGCCGGCGCTACGCATGCCGGCAGTGTGCTACATGTAGCACATCGAGTCAAGTCAGCCCCATGATACCGTCGGACGATGGCTCCGGCCGGCGCCGCCCTGGTCCTCGTCCTGGCTCTGGCCCTCGTCGCCTCCGCGCTGGACGCCGGGGCCCAGCCGGTCGAGCGGCCCCGCCACGATCCGCTGCAGGGGATGGACCCGAGCGGCCGGATCCCGAAGGTTTCCCTGCCCGAGGACCTGCCCAACCCGGAGCGATGGCGCTATCTCCCGGAGGGGCGGATCAAGCCGGGCAACGTCTTCGAGCGCTTCCTCGTCTCCAGCTTCATCGCCCCACAGTTCTTCTACGAGCAGGACATCGGCGCCGGCGGCGGCATCGCGCTCACCGACATCGACTTCCGGAACGAGCGCCGTCGGGAGTTCCTGGGCGCCTTCGTGTCCTACACGACCGAAGGTCAGCAGAAGTACCGGGTCATCTGGCGCCGCTGGCACCACCACCGGAACCTGCCCGAAGGCGGGGTCCTCGTGGAGGAGCGCAGCCGCATCGACGCCTTCGGCGGATACGAGAAGAGCCTGACCCGACGGTTCTTCGGGCTGGGGCCGGACACCCGGGAGGGCGACGAGACCAGCTACACCGACGAGGTCTTCGACCTCGGCGTGCGCGGCGACCTGGCCCTGCCCCGCGCCGGCGGCGACTGGATCGCCACCCTCGGCGCGCGGGGCGAGCATCACAATCTGGCGCCGGGACGAGTCTCGGGCCGGCCCACGACGGACGAGGCCTTCCCGGACCTCTTCGCCGCCGGCGATGACGTGGCCAGCTTCACGGTGAGCGCCGGGCTGCGCTATGACACCCGCGACAGCCAGCACCAGCCGCACGCCGGATGGCAGCTCGGCCTGTTCGTGGACGCGCCCCTGTGGCAGAGCAGCGGGGACCCGGGAGCCGTGGCCACCGCGTACGGCAACGTGGCCTTCCGCGTGCCGCCCCTCTTGCACCGGGGCGGTGACGAGCGGGAGGAGCACCGGCCCACCGACACGCTGGCCCTGGGGCTGAGCGTGCAGGCCAGCACCGGCGACCTGCCCTTCTACGAGCGGCCGAGCCTCGGCGGCCCCGACACCCTGCGCGGGTACATCGCCAACCGCTTCACCGACGACGCGAGCTGGCACGCCGTGGCCGAATACCGCTTCTGGATCATCCCCCGGGGCTTCGCGGTCACCGAGACCATCCGCATCGAGCGTGTCGGGATGGCGCTGTTCGGGGAGGTGGGCACGGTCGCCGACAGCGTGGACGAGCTGCCCGCCGCCCAGATCCACACCAGCTACGGGCTCGGCCTGCGCTTCAGCCTGGAGCGGACGGCCCTCTTCCGCGCCGACGTGGGCTTCTCCAAAGAGGACGTCAACGTCACCGTGGGCTTCGGCCTGTCGTTCTGAGCGTGCTCAGCCGGCTGGCGCATCCGCCTCACGCGCCCGGTAGATGGCCAGCCGGCCCCGCGCCCGGAGCACCCAGTACGCGAAGAATCCCGCGATGACCAGGACGGCCGCCGTCACGACCATGCCGTCGCGGTGGCCGATGGCTGCCAGCGCGGCGGCGGCGAGGATGACACGGAGCGTCAGGTCGGCACCGCGGCCGTCGGCGAAGCGGCCCTGGACGGCGAAGACCAGGCCCACCGTACCGGCCAAGACGAGCACGAACGCGCCGAGCTGCGCGATGCCGGGATCCACCACCAGCTCCGGTCGCGTGAAGATCGCGCCCATCAGGACGAACAGGGGCAGGCAGATCCGCACCGCCCATATCATCGTCCCCATGAACGACGCGTTGGCGATCTTCGCGGCCACCGCGGCCACCACCGAGGTGGGCGGCGTGAGCTCGCCCCACACGGCGATGAAGAACGCGTAGAAGTGCACCACCCAGGGGTCCACGCCAGCCTTGATCAGAAAGGGGGCGATGACGAGCGCGGTGATGATGTAGGTCGGCGCGGGTGGCAGCCCGGTGCCGACCAGGGTGCCGAAGGCGAAGGCCACGAGCAGCATCACGGTCAGGTGGATGCTCGCCGCCTGCATCAGCACGAAGCCCAACTTGGTGGGGACGCCGGTGATGACGAAGACGCCGGTCATGATGGACAGCGTCGCCAGCAGCAGCGTCAGGTCGGTCGTCATCAGCGTGAAGGTCTCTACGAAGTCGCGCGCACGGCGGCCCAGGTCCCGCCACCCCGGCGCGCCGCGGACCGTCAGCGCGACGAAAATGACCGTGAGGACGATGCCCACCACCGCGAAGACTTGCTGGGCGGCCTGCATCGCCGGCAGGCGCGTGATCCCCATCAGGTAGATCAGCCCGGCGACGACGGCGGCGTAGGCCACGATGTTCACCCGGTCCATGGTCGTCAATCGCTCCACGGCGACGCTGACGGACCGCACAGGCAGACGCGCGGTGATGAGGTACACGGCGGCGGCCACCCCGGCGAAATAGATCAGCGCCGGGACGTACCCTCGCGCCACCACGTCGAAGTAGCTCACGCCGAGGAAGTCGGCCATGAGGAACGCCGAGATGCCCATGACCGGCGGCATGAGCTGGCCGCCGAGCGACGAGGCGGTCTCGATGGCCGCCGCCTGGGTTCGCGCCAGACCCGCCCCGATCATCGCGGGAATCGTCGCCGAGCCCGTGGTGGCGGCGTTGGCGGCCCCGCTGCCGCTGATGGCGGCCACCCCCAGGGAACCCAGCACGGCCGACTGGGGCAGCGCGTGGGGCGAGCGGGCAGCGATGCGCGAGGCCGCTTTCAGGATGGAGTCCACGCAGCCGAACGCCCGCAGCAGACTGAGGACGAGGAGGAACGAGCCGATCAGGGTCAGGGCCAGCTGGGGCAGGCGCGAGAAGACGCCCGTCGTCGTCTCCACGGTCATGGCCGTCACCACGCGGGACCAGTCCAGGCCGGGATGCCCGAACATCCCGGGGATCAGCCACCCGTAGACCGTGTAGAGGATCAGCAGGACGTTGATGACGAACAGGGGCAGGTACCGGAGCCGCCCGTACTCCATGACCAGCAGGAGCATCACTGTCCCCACGAGCAGGTCGGTCGTGCTCCAGACGCCGGCCCGCACCGTGCGGATCTCCACGAACTCGAGGGTGAAGTAGACGCCGACGGCGATTGCGGCCGCGCCGTAGACGGCGGTGATCGCCACGTTGGCCGGCCGCCCCAGACGCGGGTAGAGGCCGCCAGTCCGCAGCGCGTCGAGCGCGGCGATGATGAAGGCGACGGGGACCAGCGCCACGGCAAGCTGGGTGGGGCCGCCGGCGCCGGTCCAGTAGTAGCGGAAGAGGTACAGCGCGAAGCCCGCGGAGACGGCCGTGAACAGGACGTTCACGACCGTACCGGCGAGGCCCCGTCCTCGATCACTTCGCTATCCGCGCGTCCCACTTGGCGTCCCAGGCGCCTTTCTCCTTCATCCAGCGCGCCAGCCCCGGGTGCACCTCTACGAGGTCGATGGAGGACTCGATGCCGCGCCGTTGCATGCCGACCATGTCCGCACGCACCTGCGCATACGCTGGATCGATCTTCGCCAGCTCGGCGACGTTCTTCTCCACGGCCTTGATGACCTTGTAGACCACGTCCGCGGGGATCTCCTTGCCCAGGTGGAAGCCGTAGTAGAAGGGAATGTGGTAGACGGTCTTGGTGTGCACATCGCGCTTGTAGGCGGCCGCCGGCACCTCGATAGTCTGCATGCCCGCCTTCTTGAGGGTCTCACGCTCCTCGGGGCTGGGGTTGAGCATGGCCCAATCCGTGCTGATCGAGGTCTCCGTGATCCACGGCGCCGTGGAGGACAGGGCATTCGTGTACACGATGAAGCCCTTGATGTTGCCCCGGTCGAGGAGCGAGCCTACCGACTGGAGGTCGACCTCGAAGTACTCGTGCTTCACGCCGAGCACCTGAAAGGCGCGCTCGAGCACGGCGCGCACGTCCCAGGGCAGCGGCCCCGTGAAGACACGTTGCCCCGACAGATCGCGCCAGGACTTGTACTTGTCACGGTCCCGGGCATGGACGGCGGCGCCCACCTCGGTGGTGTAGATCCAGAGCGACTGCACTGGGGTCCGCTTGGCCTGGGCCTTGAAGCCCTTGAAGCGGGCGGTGTCGTTGGCGAGCTCGTAGAACGCCACGTCGGAGCCGTAGTAGCCGTCGAACTGCCCGGTCGCGTAGCCCTTGACGGTGATGATGGCGCCCGGCGTCGGCAACATGCTGATCCGGAGCTCCGGCAGCTCACGGCTGAGCATCGACGCCAGGTTGACCATCGAGCGGTGCCCCGCCGAGCCGGCCGCCGAGGTGCCCCATTTCAGATCGAGGGTCTGGGCCCGGCCGCCCGCGGGCAACGCGAGCAGCAGGACCGCGATCAGGGAAAGCCGCATAACGCTCTTCATGGGGTGAAGCCCTCCAGTCTTCGACGCGTGACCCACTGGAAATGCGCGCGTCCAGTCTAGGCAGGCGCCTTCAGGGTGTCAAACCGATCGACTCGTCCCCGGCGAGCGCGCTCGATCTCCTCCGGCGTGTAGCGAAAGGCCCGGAACACCCAGTTGTTCAGCCCGGGGCGGCCGGGCTCGTCGGCGAAATAGGGGTTGACGTACTCCCACACGACCGCGCCCTCGGCCGTCACCTCGAAGATGCGCCCGTCGCACCCCTCGCAGATCAGGGTGTTGCCGTTGGACAGGCGCTGGGCGCCGGAGATGTAGGGGCTGAAGAAGTCGAACAGGGACTGATCGTGGTACTCCCACACGATCGCGCTGGTTCGCGGGTCGACCTCGATGACGCGGGAGTACGGCGCCGGGTGATCACGGCGGTGCGGGCCGTTGTCGAAGATGAGCATGTTGCCGTTGGCCAGCGGGCGGGGATCGTGCTGCTGGGCCAGCGGCGGGCTACCGAGCTTCCAGCGCAGGGCGCCGGTGCGGCGGTCGACGATGGCCACGGTCGAGATGTTGCGGAAGCTCACCACGAGGTTGCCGTCGGGCAGCTCGGCGACCGTGTTGCCGTGGGTCCACTCCTCGCGCCGGTCCTGGGCCGTGATGACCTCGGTCGTGACGTCGAGATGCTCCCAGCTCCGCCACTCCCAGACGACGGTGCCGTCCGTCGTCACTTCCAGGAGGTAATCGGCGTACATCGTGCCCGTGGCCTCCGTCCCCGGCAGCCCGCCCTGGACCCGGGCGGCCAGCCCCGGGGGCAGCGGGCGCAGGCACAGGAGCACGACGTTGCCGTTGGCGAGCTTGCGCGCGTCGTGATGGTGGTCGGGATGGTTGACTTCCCAGAGGACCTTGCCGTCCCAGTCGACCTCGAGGGCCGCGCCCGCCTTGAACCGCGCCCAGGCTTCGAACCGCCCCAGGTCGCTCATCACCTTGCCGGAGTAGAAGAGATGCCCGTTGTCGAGCAGGTATCCATAGAGCCCGGGACGATAGGGCAGGCGCCAGGCGTGCACGACCTCGCCGGCCATGTCGATGAGATAGACGGTCCCGTCGCCCAGCATCGGCGTGAAGAGGGTGTAGCCGGGTAGCGCCCGCTCGGGGTCGTGCGCGATCAGGCCGGTGCGGGCCCGCCGCACCCGCTGCTGATCCACCGTGGCCATCGCTCAGCGGGCGGCCGGGGGGCGGTTGCGCTTGATGACTTCGGGGTGCGTGGAGTCGGCGCCCATGTAGATGCTCTTCTCCCACGAGCGCTTGAGCGGATCACGCACGTGCAGGCGCATCCGGCCCACCCCGTGGATCTCGAAGTCGACCACCTCGCCGTCTTGAAGCGGCCCCAGGCCCTCGTGGTTGGTGCCGCAGGCGATGACGTCCCCCGAGTTCAGCGTCATGATGGCGGTCGCGAACTCGACCAGCTCGGGGACCAGATGCTCCATGTCGTCGGTGTTGTAGTTGTGCCGGAGCTGCCCGTCTACCCAGAACTGCACGTGCACGTTGTTGGGGTCGGCGATCTCGTCGAGGGTGGCGATGCACGGCCCCAGCGGCGCGAAGGTGTCGAAGGACTTCCCCAGCCAGCTGCCGGCCTTCCAGGTCCGCCGTCCCTCGCCGCGCGCGGAGACGTCGATCATGCCCGTGTAGCCGAAGACCGCGCTGCGCCAGTTCTCGCGCTTGACCGCCTTGGCCGGGCCCTTGATGACCAGCGCCAGCTCGGCCTCGTGCATGAAGATCCACGGCTCGGTGAGCTCGGGCAGCACGATGGTGTCGTCGGGGCCGATCACCGCGTCCGGGTTCTTGAGAAACATGTTCAGGGGGCGGGCCTCGAGGGCGCCGTGCTCCCAGTAGTTCGCGATGCAGGCCACGATCTTGCCGGGGCGCGGCAGCGGCGCGCGCAGGCGCACGGCGGACAGGGGCCGCGCCATCCCGTCGCGGGCGCGGCGCTCCAGGCGCGCGCGCAGGGCGTCGAAGTCGTCGATGATGGCCTGCATCGTCAGCTGGGGGGTGGAGCTCGACGGCACCTCATCGACGATGCTGACCACACCGCGCTCGGTCAGCAGACCGGGCTGCACCTCACCGGCCCCGGGCTGCTCGAACAGCACGAGCCTCATGCCGGCGATCCCGGCAGCCGGTCCCCGTCGGGCGGCGGCGCGACCTCGAACGCGTCGACGATCCCCGACAGCATCGCGTAGTAGTTCGCCGCCGCGGTCAGCTCGACCAGCCACGGCTCGGCGTGACGCTTCCGGAGCGCGTCGAACGCGGCCGGCTCGACACGGTTCGTGCGCATGAGCTGCCTGACGTAGATCACGATCTCCCGTTCCTCGAGGGGAAGCGTGCCCGGGTCGCCCTTGGCCCGCAGGACGTCGATGACCTCCTCGGCCACGCCGTGGCGACGGGCCGCGGCCACCTGGGCCGCCCACACGTAGGCCGCTTCGCGCTCGCGGACGGCGGCCAGGATGGCCACCGAGCGAAGCTTCGCCGCGACCACGCTCTCCTCGCGGAAGAACGTGCCCAGGGCCAGCATCCGCTCCGCCAGCCGGGGGCTGTGGAGCAGCATGCTGAACGGCCCGCGCACGCCGCCGAACACCTTCACCACCGCATCGACGACGGCGTGGTGCTCGCCGGGCACGTCGGTCTTGCCGGTGATCGGAGGGAGACGCGGCATGGAGCGCTCCTTTCTAGAGACCGGGGTAGGGCTGCCCCCAGCGGTCCTCGTAGACGACGTCGGCCAGCGGCCCGCGGCCGACCGGCCCGAAGCGACCCAGGGGATAGCCGATGGGCAGGATGGCGTAGGAATGCACGCCGGGGGGCAGGCCCAGCGCGGCTTCCGTCTCCTTCTCGTAGAGCAAGTGCCGGGTAGTGAGCGTCGCCCCCAGGCCGAGGGCCCGCGCCGCCAGCAGCATGTTCTGGACGGCCGGATAGATGGACGCGCCCGACCCCCGCGTCGGCGCGGCCGTCCCTTCGTCGAGGCAGGCGACGATCCACACCGGGGCTTCGTGGAAATGGTCGGTGAGGTACTGCACCGCCGCGTGCTGGCGCAGGTAGCGCTCGCGGCTGACCCCGGCCGGCGGCGCGCTGCTCAGATAGCGCGGCCCGATCACCTCGTCGAAGGCGCGCTTGTAGTAGACCTGAACCCGCTGCTTGATCTCCCGGTCCTTGACCACCAGGAACCGCCAGCGCTGGGTGTTGCCGCCACTGGGGGCGTGCACGCCCGCCTGCAGAATCTTTCGAATCAGCTCGTCGGGCACCGGGTCGGGCCTGAGCCTCCGCATGGCTCGGGTGGTCTGCATGATCTCGAAGAGGTCGGGCATGCGCGTCTCCTTGATCGGCCAGCGTGACGCCGGGGAGTCTAGCACGGACCGCACCCGGTGCTATCCTCGGCCTATGCCGAGCCGGGACCTCGCCGACTTTCTGAAAGCCGGCACCGTCTTCGCCGACGTCCCGGCCCGGGAGATCGTGGCGCTGGCCACCCTGGCCCGCGAGGACCGTTACGCAGCGCGCGACTACATCTTCCTTGAGGGCGACGCGGCGGCCTGGTTCTGCGTGGTGCGCTCCGGCCACGTGAAGATCCTGCGGCAAGCGCGCGGTGGCCGCGACGTCGTCCTCGAGCTCCTCGGGCCGGGCGAGCCGTTCGGCGGCGTGGCGGTGATCGAGCGGCGTCCGTATCCCGCGTCGGCCCAGGCCACCGAGACCAGTACCATCGTGAAGATCCCCCGCGACCCGATCGTGGCGCTCGCCGAGCGCTATCCCTCGATCATCCGAGAGATGGCGCTGATGATCGGCCGGCGGTTGCGCACGGCGCACGACGCCGTGGAGTCGCTGGCCGCCGACCCGGTGGAGACGCGCCTGGCCGCCACGCTGCTGCGGCTGGCCGAACGGGAAGGGACTCGCGCAGCCCGGGGGCTGACCCTGCCCTTCCATCTCACGCGTCAGAGCCTCGCCGACATGGCCGGCACCACCGTGGAGACCACGATCCGGGTCGTCAGCCGGTGGCTCAAGCAGGGCCTGGTGCGCGAGGCGGACGGCCGCCTGCTCCTGGTCTCCGTGGACGCGCTGCGCGCGCTCGCCGAAGGCGAGCGCCTATGACCGCGGTCATATGGGCGCTCGGCGCCAAGCCTCTATGATCACGCCGATGGAGGACCCGGCGACGCCTCCCCTCGCACTGGCCGCCATTCCTGAGGCCCGCCGCGTCCAGGTGGACGTGCGCGATGACCTGCGACGGGGTCACGAGCCGTTCGGCAAGATCATGGCCGCCGTGGCGGCGCTGGGCGCCGATCAGGCGCTCGAAGTGCGCGCTCCTTTCGAGCCGGTGCCGCTGTACCGCGTGCTGGCCCGGCAGGGCCTGTCGCACTGGACGCGGGCCCGCGGCCCCGACGATTGGTCCGTGTGGTTCTATCGTGAGGCGCCCGGGCCCCCCGCCCCCGGGCGGCGGGTGACCCTCGATGTGCGCGGCCTGGAGCCGCCGCAACCCATGGTGCTCGTCCTGGAGCGCCTCGACACGCTGGCCGAGGGCGAGACGCTGGAGGTGATCCACTCGCGCCGCCCCATGTTCCTGTATCCCCAGCTCGACGACCGTGGCTATCTGCACGAGACGGACGAGCCGGAGCCCGGCGTAGTGCGCATCCTCATCCGCCGGGGCGTGGTGTGAGTTGCCGCCTCTGATCCGCCGCTACATCAAGACGAGCTTCGTCTTCCTGCTGGCCGGCCTCCTGCTCGGCGCCTACATCACCATCGCTCAGTTCGTGTTCGGGGCTTACCCGCCGCGCCTGCTCATCACGGCGCACGTGCACCTGCTGCTCGTGGGCTTCATGCTGATGCTCGTCATGGGCGTGGCCACGTGGATGTTCCCCCGCCCCCCCCGCGACGACGCCCGCTACCGCCCCGAGCTGGCCGAGGCCGTCTACTGGGTGATGACGGCGGCCACGGCCGTGCGCGCCGCCACCGAGATTGCCGGAGCCTTCTCGGCGTCGTCCGCCCTGCGCGTCGTGATCGCCCTGGCCGGATTGGGCCAGGTCGCGGGCACGCTCCTCTTCGTCGTCAACATGTGGACGCGGGTCCGCATGCCCGCGGGCGTCAGATGACGCCGCGGTGGGCGAGGTCCGCGATCTGGGCCTTGGTGTAGCCCAGCGCGGTGAGGATCTCCTCGTTGTCCTGCCCCAGCTCGGGCGCCGCCGTGCGGAGCGGCGGGCGGCGCTCGCCGTGCGAGACCGGGTGGCCGAGGATCGTGAGGTCGCCCAGCGCGGGCGAGCGCACCGTCTGGGCCATGCCCAGATGGCGCACCTGGGGATCGGCGAAGACCTCGTCCACCCGGTAGATCGGCCCGCAGGGCACGCCGGCGTCGTTCAGGAGCCTGATCCACTCGGCGCTTTGCTTCTGCCGGGTGATGGGCATGAGGACGTCCATGAGCAGGTCGCGGTTGGCCGAACGGGCTTTGGGCGTGACGAATCGCGGATCGGTGATCAGATCGGGCCGCTCGATGGCCCGGCACAGCCGCTGGTAGATCTCGTCTCCCGCGGCGGCGACGTTGATGTGGCCGTCCTTGGTCTCGAACACGCCGGTGGGAATCCCGGTGGGGTGGTTGTTGCCGGCCTGGGGCGGGACCTCGCCGCTCATCAGCCAGCGGGCGGCCTGGAAGTCGAGCATGGACAGCATCGCCTCCAGCAACGACGTGTGCACCCACTTGCCCTGCCCGGTGACCTCCCGCTCGAGCAGGGCCACCAGGATGCCCTGGGCCAGGAGGATTCCCGAGCACAGGTCGGCGATGGGAATGCCCACGCGGACCGGCCCCTGTCCGGGAATACCGGTGATGGACATGAGCCCGCCCATGCCCTGGGCGATCTGATCGACGCCGGGCCGGTCGCGATACGGCCCGCTCTGCCCGAATCCGGAGATGCTGCCGTAGACCAGGCGCGGATTGATCGATCGCAGGCTTTCGTAGTCGATGCCCAGGCGACGCTTGACGTCCGGCCGGTAATTCTCGACCACGACGTCGACGTCCCGGACCAGCCGTTTGAAGATGGCGACGCCCTCGGGATCGCGCAGATTGAGCGTCAGGGCCTGCTTGTTGCGGTGCAGGTTCTGGAAATCGAACCCGTGGCGGTTGCCGCCCATGCCGTCGCCCACGCGTCCGCCCGGCATCTCGACCTTGATGGCCCGGGCGCCCCAGTCCACGAGCTGGCGCACACACGTCGGGCCCGCGCGCGCCCGGGTCAGATCGAGCACGGAGAAGCGCGCGAGCGGTGGGGCCCCGTTGTCGGCCATGGCCCGGCATCATAGTGCAGGGCGCCCGGCGGGACAACGGTTCGGCGCCCGGGCCAGGCTAGCGTCCGGTTCAGCCGCGCCCGGGACCGGGACCGTCTTCGCCGAAGCCCTCGGAGGCCTGCAGGCGCTCCGCGCTGCCCGGAATATACCGCCGCTCCAGCTCCTGGAAGTGCCCCACCCGCGCCATCACGTGATGGCTCTCCGTCGGATGCCCCGCCTTCAGCCGCTCCAGTGTCCACTGGGCCTGCTCCTGGTTCTTCGCCAGGTCCTCCAGCGCGTTCCACACCGCCCACATCCCGGCGTGCGCCGCGTACAGCGTGATGAAGATGAACCGGTACCCCAGCTCACCCAGCTCTCGGAACAGGAAGGGGTTGGGATCAGCGCTCCACTTGAACGACGACGAGTAATTGAAGGCTAGCGGACAGCCCGGATGCGTTTGCCGCATCGCCCTGGCGAACGCGACGGCCGGTTCACGGCCGGCGCTGGAGAGCTCGCACCACACGAGGTCGACGCCGGCGTCGGCGTAGGCCCGGCCCCGCCAGATCGCCTCCTCCAGGCTGCCGCCCACCGCGCCGTAGGCGTCCGTGCGGGCGATGAGGACAAAGTCGGGGTCCAGCCGGTTGCGCTCCTCCACTGCGGCCCGAAACTTCCCCACGGCCTCTTCCCGGCTCACCACGGTCTTCCCCGCAATGTGCCCACACCGCTTGGGAAACCGCTGGTCCTCCAGGTGGATCCCCGCCACCCCCGTCTTGACGTACTCTTGCAGCGTCCGCATCGTCGTCAGCGCGTTTCCGTAGCCGTCATCGGCATCGGCGATGACCGGAATCTCCACCGCCCCCGCCACCATGGAGGCGATCCGCGTCACCTCCGTCATCGTCAGGAATCCCATATCCGGCCACCCGTTGGCCAGCGCCATCGAGTAGCCGCTCAAATACACGGACCTGAGCCCGACGCGCTCGGCGATCTGCGCGTCCAGGGGCGAGTACACGCCTCCGGTGAACACATACGGCTCGTCCCGCAGCAACTGTCGAAACGTGCGACCACGGCTCTTCATCTCGCCCCCCTCCTGTATGTTGCCGCCTTTACGCGGCCCGCATGCGCAGGCTCGCGCACCAGCGACGGTACGTTTCCGTTTCGATCTCCACGCCACAGCTCCGGCAGCACGCGGTCCCACACTCCTGACAGCTCGCCGCGGTCCGTGGCTCGTGCAACAGTCCGCACTCGCAGCTCATGGCACCCTCCTCGCTCCCTGCTACTGTGGGGTTCCCCCTGTGATCAGGCAAACGGATTGTTTTTATAGACCTGATAATAGAATGTGATCGTGGAGATCGGTCAGGTGGAAGCGTTCCTGGCGGTGGGCACGTTCGGCGGATTCCGCCGGGCGGCGGAGGCCCTCCGGCTGACCCAGCCGGCGGTGAGCGCGCGGATCAAGACGCTCGAGGCGTCGCTCGGTGTCGCCCTCTTCGAGCGTGGGCGCCCCGGTCTCGCACTGTCGGCGGCCGGTCGCGCCTTTCGCCCGCACGCCGAGCAGGTCGTGCAAGCGGTCGCCCAGGCCCGCCAGGCCGTGCATGCCGTCCGACCGGCTAGCGGGAGCGCCCTGCTGATCGCAGCCGCGCTGTCCATCTGCACATACCTGCTGCCCCACGTCCTCCGGCGCTTTCAGGCCGCTCACCCGAAGGTCATGATCACCGTACGATCCGGCCATTCGAAGGAGGTGCTGGAGAAGGTGCTGCACGGCGAGGCAGAGATCGGTATCGCCCGCTCGCTGCACCATCCCGAGGTCGAAACGATCAGTCTGGGCGACGACCCCCTGGTGCTGGTGACCCGTCCGAGCGCCGCGCCCCGGCCCCGGCGGGCGCGGCTTGCCGAGATAGCGGACAGACCGCTGATCTTCTTCGACCGCGGCTCGAGCGATTGGACCCTCACCCACGGCCTCTTTCGGCGCGCCGGGCTCGTTCCCAACGTGGTGATGGAGGTCGAGACCATCGAGACGGCCAAGCGGATGGTCGAGCAGGGAATGGGGCTGGCCTTTCTTCCTCGCCTGGCCCTGGGCCCCGAGCTCCGGCGGCGGAAGTTCGTCGCCATCGACATCCCCGACGTCGAGCCCCTGAGCCGGAGCCTCGACGTCATTCACCCCCGCCAGCGCCCCCTGAGCCTGGAAGCCCTCGCGCTGCTGAAGACGCTACGCGCCGTCGTCGCCGGAGTGGTCACGGTCCGGCATCCTGGCCGCCGCTAGTACTCCGGCAACGACTCCCGTGATAGAGTCCGATTCGCACCAAGCCCAGGGGAGGCAGGCATGGGCGCTCACGCGCTGTACCTGGTCCGAATGGACGTGGCCCACGACCACGAGGCCACCTTCAACGAGGTCTACGATCGCGAGCACGTGCCCAATCTCCGAGCCGTGCCCGGCGTGCGCCGGGCCAGCCGGTACCGGCAGCCCTCGCCGACCGAGCCGCGCTACCTGGCCGCGTACGAGCTGGACGGGCCCGGGGTCGTGGACACTCCCGCCTGGAAGGCCGCCGGCGAGGCCGGACGATGGCCCACGGCGGTGCGCCCGAACACGATGAACCGCCACCTGACCCTCTACGAGCGGGCCGGCGGCAGCGAGGGGTTGACCGGCACGACCCCGTACGTCTTCTGGGTCATGATGGACGTGGAGCCCCACCGCGAGGCCCTCTTCAACGAGCTGTACGACACGGAGCATCTGCCTTTGCTGATGAAGCTGCCCGGAGCGGTCAACGCCGTGCGCTACCGGACGGCGGCGGCCGGAGAGCCCCGCTACCTCTGTGTGTACGAGGTGGACCGCGCCGACCTGCCCATGTCGAAGCTGTGGAACGAGACCTCGGACATCGGGCGCTGGAAGCCGGAGGTGCGGCCGTACACCTACAACAAGCGCTTCATCCTGAGCGAGCGGATCGCCGCGACGGGAGCGGGGCGATGAGCGATCCGACCTTCGCGCTCGCCCAGAAGACCGCCATCGTCGTCGGCGCCGCCAACGGGATCGGCCGGGCCACGGCGCTGGCCTTCGCGGCGGCCGGCGCCCGGGTGGCCTGCGCCGACGTCGAGGAGCCGGGCGCCAAGGCGACCGTGGGCGAGATCGAAAAGGTCGGCGGCCAGGCCCTGCCCGTACCACTCGATGTCACCGACGGCGCCAGCTGCCGCGCTGCCGTCGCCACGACCGTCGCACGCTTCGGCGGTCTCGACGTGCTCCTCTACGGCGCCGCCGACAGCGACAAGGCGGCCACGGTGCTGGAGATGGACGAGGCCGCCTGGGATCGGGTGATCAGGGTCAACCTCACGGGCGCGTTCCTGATGGTCAGGGCGGCGATTCCCGCCATGATCGCGCGAGGCGGCGGCAGCGTGATCCTCATCGCCTCCCAGCTCGGGCGGGTGGCGTCGCCGGGACGCGCGGCCTACTGCGCCACCAAGGGGGCCCTCATCCAACTCGCCAAAGTGCTCGCCACCGACCACGCGGCGCAGGGGATTCGCGCGAACACGCTCTCGCCCGGCGCCGTCGAGACCCGACGCATGTTACGGCGCTACAAGGACATGGACGAGGCCCGCCGGATGATGGGACCCAAGCACCTGCTGAACCGGCTCGCCCGGCCCGAGGAGATCGCCCACGCCGCCGTCTATCTGGCCAGCGACGCCTCGGCCTTCATGACCGGCAGCGACCTGCTCATCGATGGTGGCTATACAGCCACCTAATGGGCGCCTCCGACATGGCCCCCAAACCCCCCAACGCTCGGAGCGCCCCGGCAAAGCCGTGGCGCTCCTCGGCAGGAGGATGCGTCGCCCCATGGGAAAGCTCGACGGCAAGGTGGCGCTGATCAGCGGCGGGGCTCGGGGCCAGGGGGCGGTCGAAGCCGAGACGTTCGCCCGGGAAGGCGCCCGGGTCGTCTTCGGCGACATCCGGGACGACGACGGGCGCAAGGTGGAGGCTGCCATCCGCGCAGCCGGTGGCGAGGCGACGTACGTGCACCTGGACGTCACCAGCGAGGCGGACTGGGAGAACGCGGTGAAGACGGCGACCAGCCGCTATGGTCGGCTGACCATCCTCATCAACAACGCGGGCATCCTCATCCCCCGTGTCCCCATCGAAGAGCGGACGGCCGCCGAGTGGGACCGGGTGATGGCCGTGAACGCCAGGGGCGTCTTCCTGGGTACGAAGCACGCCATCCCCGCCATGCGCCGGGCGGGCGGCGGCTCCATCGTCAACATCTCTTCGATCGCCGGGATCGGCCAGTCCCAGCACCAGGAGCCGGCCTATGCCGCCAGCAAGGGCGCCGTTCGCATCTTCACGAAGGTGACGGCCAGCCAGCACGCCCGGGACGGCATCCGCTGCAACTCGGTGCACCCGGGTCCCGTCGACACGGAGATGTTCCACAACGCCTTCTCGGACCCGGAGGTCATGGCGCGACGGCTGCAGCGCATCCCGCTGGGCCGGATGGCCACGGTGGCCGAGGTGGTGACCGCCGTGCTCTATCTCGCCTCGGACGATTCGTCGTATATCACCGGCAGCGAGCTGGTCATCGACGGCGGGGCGCTGGCCCAGTGACCGGCCCCCCCGCGATCTAGTCTCCGCCCGGCCGGGAGGCCGCCGCGTGACGCGCCCCCACCGAGAGGATCGCCTCGCCGGTCGCGGGCTTCACCACGTGGGCGTCGAAGCCCGCCTCCAGGGACCGCCGCCGATCGTCGGGCTGACCGTAGCCAGAGAACGCGATCAGGATGGTGTCGCGTCCCAGCGCCTGGCGCAGCCGTTGCGCGACCTCGTACCCGCTGATGTCGGGTTATCCGATGTCCACGATCACCACGGCCGGGCGCTCGGCCAGCGCGGTCTCCCGTCCTTCGCGGGCCGAGCCGGCCGGTTCGGCCTGCGGTTCGGCGGCGGCCGGCTGCCCGGTCTGGCGCGGAAGGCGCACGATGTCAAGATTGCGACACCGGCGTGGCGTCCCGAGTTGTCCGCGCGAACTGCTGTAGCTGGTCGCGAGCCTCGGCCAGCGACCGCACCGTCGCCGCCGCATGCGGCGCGGGCGCCTCGCTGGCCTCGACGGGCAAGCCCCACCGGGCGACCAGGATCCACGGAGGAGATGCCGATGCGCCGAGCCGCTTGCAGAGATAGCGCGTCTCGCCGAGCCCGCCCGGGGGCAGGCTGCCGATGAGCACCGCCCGCGGCCGCCGCGTCTCGATCTCGCGCGCCACTTCGCTCGTGAGCAGCGTGGCCGGCAGCACCTCCATGGCGATGCCGTCCGCCGCCACCAGGCGAGCCAGCATCCGGAGGGCCACCTCGTCGGCCCGGTCCACGGCCGGGCAGCCGAGCACGCTCGGGCCGTCCTCGTCGCTCGAGGCTGGGGGCTTGTCGCCCTCGTCAAGCTGGTCGGCCGCGCGCGCGATTGCTTCCACCACGCGGGAGGCGTCCTCGGCGCCGATCATGCCGGCCGCGTGGTCCCGGCGGGCATGCTTGAGTGCGGGAACGAGGACGCCGTCGTACGGGTCGGCGCCCTCCGCCTGCGCGCACTCTTGCAGGTAGTCCAGCGCCTCGTCGGAGTCCCCGGCGAGGATGCGCTGGTAGAACCCGACGTCCGGGGCCACCACGCGGTCGTCGGTCATCAGCACGACCAGGAACCTGAGCTCGGGCACGTGCTTGCCGAACACCACGAGGCAGACCGTGAGCGGCGTGGCGAGCACGAGCCCGATGGGACCCCAGAGCGCGGTCCAGAACGCCACCGCGATCAACAGGGCGACCTGGGACACGCCCGCGCTGCCGGCGTAGAGGATCGTCTCCATGACCAGGTTGCTGAAGAGCTCCAGGACGACGAAGAGTCCGGCCACCAGCGCCGGCCGGGTCCACCCCGGGAACACGGCCAGGCTCAGGGCGACCGGCAGCAGGGCGCCGATCCACGGTCCGACGTACGGGATGAACCGCAGCACGGCGGCCAGAAACCCCCAGAGGACCGCGTAGGGGACGCCGAGCAGAAAGAGCCCGGCCATCACCAGCGAGCCATAGGTGGCGTTGATGATCGACTGCATGAGGAGGTACCGGCTGACGCGCTCGGCCGTCTCGTCCAGCGCTTTGGTGGTGATGGCGAGCCGGCGCCGGCCCATGAGCTGGATGACCCGATCGGTGAGCCCTCCGCGCTCGAGGAGGATGAACGGAACCAGGACGGCGACGAGCCCGGCCGTCGCCAGCGGGGCCAGCCAGGGGCCGACCGCGGCAGGCACACCCCAGAGGTCCCACGTCTTGTCCTTCTCGACCACGACCGGCGCGGCCGGGGGGGCCGGCGAGGGACCGGTGGCTTCCTCCACCGTCTCCTGCAGGCGCTCGATGGTCCCGCCGCGGCCGAAGCTGCGCACGTCCGCGACCTTCTGCCGGATGTTGTGCCGATATTCGGGCAGCGCCTTGATCAGGCTCGCACCCTGCACCGTGACGATCCAGGCGGCGGCGCCCAGCACCGCGTAGGTCAGCACGCCGACGGCGAGCACCGATACCACGCGCCCGATCCCGAGGCGCTCGAAGAGCCGGACGACCGGCGTGAGCAGGAAGCTCAAGAGGATAGCCAGAGCCACGGGGATGAGGACAATCTGACCGTAGTAGAGGGCGGCGATGACTCCCGCAGTCACCACCGTCACAGCGGCAGCCCTCACGACGCCCTGATCCGGCACGCCCGGTGGTCACAGCAGGATCCGGGCCAGCGACTTCAGATCACCGCGTCACGCCGCAGCCTCTCGATGTCCTCCGTTCCGTAGCCGGCTTCCCGTAGGATCTCGTCGGTGTGCTCGCCGACCGTGGGTGGCTGGCGCTCGAGGCCAGGGCTGCCGTGGGCCAGGCGGAACCCGGCACCGACCAGGCCCAGGGGGCCGTACCGGGAGTCGATCGTCTGGAGCACGTCGCGCGACTCGAGCTGGGGGTGGTGGACGATCTCCTCGATGGTCCAGATGGAGCCACAAGGCACGTCGGCGGCCGTCAATCGGGCTTCCCAGGACCTGGCGTCGTCGGTGACCAGCGCGCGCTCGATGATCGCGCGCAGGGTGGGCTCGTTCGCGGTGCGCGCCGGCCAGTCCTTGAAGCGCGGATCCTCGAGGGCGTCGGCGCACCCCAGCGCGCGCATGAGGCTCGCGAACTGCTTCTCGGTGAGCACGGCGAGGACGATGTAGCCGTCGCGCGTCCTGAAGCGGTTGGCCGTCGGCTTGCGGCTGACCGAGCCGTTGCCGATCTGGCGCTGGGCGATGCCGGCCACCGTGTACTCGGTGACCGGACCCGGAATGAAGGCCAGCGCCGCATCCAGCATGGCCACGTCCACCAGCTGCCCGCGCCCGGTGTGCGTGCGCTGGTAGAGCGCGCTGGCCACGGCCAGCGCTGCCGTCAGGCCGCCGATCGTGTCGCAGAGGGCGAACCCCGCGCGGGTGGGGCCGCTGGCCGGCTCACCCGTGATCGACATGATGCCCGACATGGCCTGCAGCTTGCCGTCGAAGGCGGCGGTGTTGCGTTCGGGGCCCGTTCGACCGAACCCAGAGACGGCGCAGTAGATGAGCTTGGGATTGCAGGCCGACAGAGCCTCGTAGCCCAGGCCCAGCCGGTCCATGACGCCGCCACGGAAGTTCTCCCACACGACATCGGCGCCGACCACCAGCCGCTTGACGATCTCCACCGCCGGCGGGCGCCGGAGGTCAAGGGTGATCGAGCGCTTGTTGCCGTTGACGGCCAGGAACGAGGGCGCCATCTTGCGCTCGGCCCACGTCCGGTCGGCGAGCTGCCCGCGCGACTCGTCGCCCTCGCGCGACTCGATCTTGATCACGTCGGCCCCCAGGAGCGCCAGCTGGTAGGTGCCGTAGGGGCCGGCCAGGTAGCGGGTGAAGTCCAGGATGCGGACGCCCGCGAAGGGCTTGCTCACGATCCCTCGCGCTTGGCCCGCGCGACGGCCTTGACCACCTCGAACTCTTTCCGGCGCTCGGTGATCTCCTCGGGGGTGAGCCGGCTGAGGTCGTTGTAGTCGCGCTTCCAGGCCGCGTCCTCGCTCCAGCGCAGCGGCGACTGCACGGTGGTCCGGGCGGCCGGCGCGGTCTCGAGAACCCGCAGGGTCAGCTCCAGCGTGAGCCTCTGGGATTCGACGTCGAACGGGCGCCCGGCCGAGTTGCCCAGGGGAAAATCACTGAAGAGGAAGCGGGGCACGCCGCAGTGCTCGACGATGTCCTTGGCGCAGCCCATGATCACGGTCGCGATGCCGTGGCCTTCCAGGTGCCGCGCGGCCAGACTCACGGTCTGGTGGCACACCGGTCAGGTGGGCACCAGCACGGCGGCGTCGACACCGTCCTCCTGGCAGCGACGCAGCAGCTCGGGCACGTCGGTCTCCGTGGTCGTCCGCTGGCTCCGGTTCGTGGGCAGCCCGTGGAAGCGAGACCCGAGCGACCCGATCCGCCTCGCCGCCACCGCTTCCTTCATGCGCGCCAAAGGGAAGTACGTGTTGAGGTCCTGGGCCGAGGTGTGCCGGCGATCGTAGCCGACGTGCGAGATTCTCAGGTCCGGCTCGCCGTCGGTCGAGTCCGAGTACACCCGGTAGAACTTGGCCGCCGCGTTGTAGGGCGCGCCGGGCCCCTGGTCGCCGGCCTCGGGCTGAAAGGGGGCGGCGGTCGTGATCAGCGCCACCCGGGCCCGGTCGAGCGGCGTGCGCAGCGGCGTGAACGGCACCTCGACGAAGTGGGCCCAGCGATAGGGCGCGAAGCCCAGGGCGCGGTAGTACTCGCGCGTGCGCCGCATGTAGGGGATCGGCACGTCGTCCTCTGCCGCGAAGAGCGAGCTCATGGGACCGAGCTCCTCGCGGCCGTGTCCCCCAGGTGGGCGACGTGGGGCGCCACTTGCTCGATCAGCAGACGCAGGCTCTCGTGGTCCCAGCCGGCATCGTCCGAGTCCGTGGTGATGGCCAGCAGCGTGCCGAAACCGCCGCTCTCCTCGTGGAGCTGGTGGAGCTTGTCCGCGCATTCGCTCGGATCGCCCACGATCCAGACGTTCTCCATCAGGTAGTCGACGGTGACCGCCTCGTCGGACATACCGGGTTCGAGCTTGGTCGACGTCATCTGGATGGTGCCCAGGCGATTGGGACGCTGATGCTCCAGGTAGTTCCGCCCGAGCACGGCGCGGGCCCGCGCGCGGGCCAGCGCGGGGGTGGGCGCGACGAGAATGTCCCGCGCGATGCGCCAGTCCTCGCGGCGGGCCGGGCGGCCGGCCTTCCGGGCTCCCTCCTCGACCAGGCGCCAGTGGCCGCTGAGATACGGTCGGGACAGGAGCGAGCTCGACATGGGCATGAACCCGCGCTCGCCCGCCATCCGCATCGAGCCCGAGCCGGGAGTGCTGGCCGCCACCGCGACGGGCGGGTGCGGACGCTGATAGGGCTTCATGTAGTATCCGCGGGCCTTCACCGGATCGAACACGGGCGTGTCGATGTCGAAGAACTTGCCGTGATACGTGAACGGGCCCTCCGACGCCCACAGGCCCAGCACGACGTCGAGCACCTCGGCCGAGCGGGCCCGCACCGCGGCGGGATCGGAGGGGTCGAGGCCCAGCAGCGCCAGGTCGGTGGGAATGCCGCCGCCGCCGATCCCCCACTGAAAGCGGCCACGCGCCATGTGGTCGAGCATGGCCAGGCGGTGGGCCAGGGACAGCGGATGGTGGAGCGCCAGCAGCGTGACGCCGGTCCCCAGCCGCACGTTTCGGGTCAGGGCCAGGGCTCGCGCGATGAGCAGATCGGGCGCCGGAGCGTTCTCCCACCGCTCGGTGAGGTGCTCGCCGACCCAGGCCTCGCGAAAGCCCAGTTGATCGGCCAGCACGAGCTGGTCGATGTCCCGGTCGTAGGCGTCGGCGAACGCCCGGTACGGCGGGTGGAGCGGCATCATGAACAGGCCGAAGTCCATTGCTCGCGCCGCCTCACACCGGCGGGAAGCTGAAGACGTTGGCCGGCTCGTGGTGCGGGTCGTGGTCGCGGCGAAGCCGCCGCACCATGCCCAGCGCGTACGGCGCACCCTCCAGCAGCTGGGCTAGCATCAGGTCGTCGAGCGACAATCCAGCCCGCCGGGCGGCCGTCACGCAGAGATCGCGCGTCTCGCCGTCCACCGGATCGGCAGAGCCCGAGAGCACCGGCGGCGGCACGACCTCCGGCGCCAGGGCACCGGCCAGGAGCCGCGGCCGTCGCCGGTGCCATTCCGTGGCCTGCTCGTAGGCGTGGCCGATCTTCAGAATCGTGGTCTCGCCGAACGGCCGGCCGACGATCTGCATGCCCAGGGGCAAGCCGTTCGGGCCGAACCCGCTGGGCAGGGCCAGCACGGGCTGGCCCGTCACGTTCCAGGCCGTGAGCGGGCTCGGCCTCTGCCAGAACGAGACGCTGCGATAGTCGCTGAGCCGCGGGGCCTCGCCCAGGGCCGCCGTGACGAAGGCGTCGAACCTGACGTAGAGCGGCTCCATCTCCACCATCATGCGGCGATGCTCGCGGGAGGCCTGGACGTAGTCGTGAGCGGTGAAGAGCACCGAGGGCAGCACGCGGGAGCGGAAGTCGGCGCCGAAGTCCCGGGGGCGCGCGATGAGGTGCTTCTGGTGGACGCTGAAAATCTCGCTCTCGGCGATGATGATCTTGACGTCGAAGTAGCTAGCGAGCGGCCTCACCCGGCATTCCTCGAGCCGAGCGCCGAGCCCGCCCAGGACGTCGAGCGCGGCGTCCATGGCGCGTCGGACGTCCTCGGACGCCGGGAGGTCCTCCTCCCAGTGATGCCTCAGCACCCCGATCCTCAGCCCGCGCAGGTCGCCGGCCAGAGCCTGGCGGTACGAGGGGATCGGCCGCCGCAGGCTGCCGGCATCCCGCGGGTCGTAGCCGGCCAGCGCGTCCAGCGCCAGCGCGCAGTCCTCCACGCTCCGGGCCAGCGGCCCGCAGTGGTCGAACGTGTACGAGTTGGTGATGACGCCGGCCCGGCTCACCAGACCGAAGGTGGGCATGAGGCCGACGACGCCGCAGTGCGACGCCGGGCCGCGGATCGATCCGCCGGTGTCCGAGCCGAGGGCCAGCGGAACCAGGCCGGCCGCCACGGCGGCGCCCGATCCCGACGAGGAACCACCCGTGAAGTGGACCAGGTTCCAGGGGTTGCGCGCCGGCGGCCAGGGCAGGTCGAACGAGGGGCCCGCGTGGGCCATCTCGTGGGTGGCCAGCTTGCCGAGCAGCACCGCCCCGGCCTCGTACAGCCGCTTCGGCGGGGTCGCATCCTCCGCGGGCACGCGGTCGATGAACACGCGCGAGTGGCCGGACGTGAGGATACCTCGCGTGTCGTAAATGTCCTTGAGCGCGAACGGGATACCGTGTAGCGGGCCGCGGGTCCGGCCCGCGGCGAGCTCGGTCTCGGCCTGCTTGGCCTGCGCGCGCGCCAGATCGAACGTGCGCGTGATGAACGCCCGCGTCTGGTCGTCGTGCTGCTCGACCCGGCGGATCAGCGCCTCCAGCAACTCTACCGGCGACAGCGTCCGGGCCGCGATCAACCGGGACAGCTCACTGATGGGCAGGTCGTGCGGCTCGGTGGCCATGGCCTTGCGATCGTCCTCCAGCGTCCCGGGATCGTCAAGGGATGTGCTGTGCGAGCGCTGATTGACTTCGCCGGGCCGTCGGGGTACACGAACGAGCCATGACCGCGGCCCCGGCCCTCCTCGTGGGCGTGGACGTCGGCGGCACCTTCACCGATCTCGTTCTCGTCGACGAGGTCAGCGGCGCCGTACGGGTGGCCAAGGTGCCGACGACGGTCTCCAACCAGGCCGACGGCGTCCTGGCCGCCCTGGCCCGGGCCGAGGCCTCGCCGGCGGAGCTCAAGGTCGTGGTCCACGGCACCACCACGGCCACCAACGCGCTGCTCGAGCGCAAGGGCGCGCGGACCGGGCTCATCACCACGCGCGGCTTTCGCGACGTCCTGGAGCTCGGCCGGCGCACCCGGCCGACGCCTTACGGGCTCAAGGGGACGTTCGAGGCCTTGATCCCGCGCGAGCTGCGCCTCGAGGTGACCGAGCGCCTGGACGCCGAGGGACAGGTGGTGACGCCCCTCGACGAGGAGGAGGTGCGACGCGCCGCGGAGTGGCTTCGCGAGCAGGGCGTCGAGGCCCTCGTGATCCACTTCATCCACTCCTACGTCAACGACGTCCACGAGCGACGCGCCCGTGCCGTGGCCGCCGCGGCGTGGCCGAACCCCTACGTCACGGTGGGGGCCGAGCTGCTGCCCGAGTACCGGGAGTTCGAGCGCGGGTCCACGGCGGCCATCAACGGGTTCGTCCAGCCGGTGATCGACCGCTACCTCCGCCGGCTGGCCGGCGAGCTGGGCCGCCAGGGCTACCGCCACGAGCTCCTGGTCATGCAAGGCAATGGCGGCACGATGTCCGTGGACGTGGCCGCCCGCCACGCCGTCAACACGCTCATGTCGGGACCGGCGGCCGGGGTCATGGCGGCTGCCGCCACCGCCTCGGCGGCCGGCTACCGCAACGTGATCTCCTGCGACATGGGAGGCACGAGCTTCGATGTCGGGGTGATCGTCGGCGGAATGCCCGCTGTGAGCGCCGACAAGGAGATGGGCTACGCGCTGCCCGTGCGCGTGCCCATGATCGACATCCACACCATCGGCGCCGGCGGCGGCTCGATCGCCAGGGTGTCGAGCGCGGGAATCTTACAGGTGGGACCCGAGAGCGCGGGCGCCGAGCCCGGTCCCGTCGCCTACGGCCGCGGCGGCCAGGAGCCCACGATCACCGACGCCAACCTGCTCCTGGGCCGCCTCAACCCCCAGGGGCTCCTGGGCGTGGCGAATGGCGCGCGGCTCGACCACGTGCGCGACGTTGTCGACAAGAAGATCGGCGCTCACCTGGCCCTCGATCCGGTAGCCGCGGCGGCGGCCATCGTGCGGGTGGCCAACGACCGGATGGCCGGGGCCATCCGGTTGGTGTCGCTCCAGCGCGGGCGCGACCCGCGCGACTTCATCCTGTTCGCCTTCGGGGGGGCGGGACCGCTGCACGCGGCGGCCCTGGCCCGGGAGCTGGCCATCCCCAAAGTGCTGGTCCCGGCCCGGCCGGGCATCACGTCGGCCCTGGGATGCCTGGTAGCCGATGTCCGCCACGACTTCGTCCGAACGATCAACCAGGGACTCCTGCGCCTCGACGTGGCCGAAGCGCGGGCGATCCTGGCGGCCCAGATCGACGAGGGGCGTCGCCTGCTCGCCACCGAGGGCGTCGAGGTCGAAACCGTCGCGGTGCAGCACGAGGCGGATATGCAGTTCGCCGGTCAGACGCACGTGCTCACCGTGCCCATCGCCCGGACGGACTTCACGCGCGAGGAGCTGGCCACGACCTTCGAGCGCGCCTACTTCGAGCGCTTCGGGGTCGAGCTGCGCGAGATGCGGGCGCTCGTCATGAGCCTGCGGACCGCCGTGATCGGCCGCCGGCGCCCGATCGCGCTGGACGGCCTCGCCGGGGCCGTCGCCGCCGGGGGCCCGAACAGCACACGTGCCGTGTGGTTCGGTGAGCGATGGCACGACACGCCCATCTTCCGGCGCGAGCAGCTGCCTCCCGGCGCCAGCCTGGCCGGCCCCGCCATCGTGGAGCAGCTGGACGCCACGACGGTCATCGAACCCGGCGATCGCGCCCGGGTGGACACGTGGGACAATCTCGAGATCACCGTGAGGAGCGCGTGATGGATGCCATCGACCCGGTCACCCTCGTCGTCGTCCAGAACGGGCTGCAGCAGGTGGCCAGCGAGATGGATCTCACCTTCGAGCGGGCCGCCTTCTCGCCGGTCATCTCCGAGGCTTTCGACCGGTCCGACGGCATCTACGACCGGGACACCGGGGACGTCATCGCCCAGGGCGAGCTGGGGCTGCCGATCTTCGTCGGGGTCATGCAGTTCACCACCCGGGCCGTCATCGAGCGGGCCCGCGACGTCGTCCCCGGCGACGTGTTCCTGGTCAACGATCCGTACTGCGGCGGCACCCACCTCATGGACGTCAAGATGGTGAAGCCGTTCTTCTACCGGGGACGTCACTGGGCCTGGCTGGCCAACACCGGCCACTGGCCGGACACCGGCGGCGCCGTCCCCGGCGGCTTCTCGACGCGGGCCACCGAGGTGCAGCAGGAAGGGTTGCGCCTGCCGCCGGTCAAGCTCTTCCGCGCGGGCGTCCTGGACGACGATATCTTGCAGATCGTGCTGGCCAACATCCGCGTGCCCGAGGAGCGCATCGGCGACATCAAGGCCCAGGTGGCCGGGCTCAATGTCGGCGAGCGGCGGCTCACCGCGCTGCTCGACCGCTACGGCGCCGACACCGTCGCCGCCTGCATCAAGGAGCTGCGCCGGCGCTCCGAGCAGATGATGCGGACCCACATCGCCAAGATCCCCGACGGCGTCTACGCCGGCGAGGCCTTCGTGGACTCGGACGGAGTCGATCCCGATCCGCTGGCCATCCGTCTCACCGTCCGCAAGGAAGGCACCGATCTGCACTTCGACTTCTCGGAGTCGAGCCCTGCCTGCCGCGGTCCCCTCAACAGCGTCATCGCCACCACGAAGGCGGCGGTGTACCTGGCCATCAAGCACATCTTCCCGGACGTGCCCATCAACGCCGGCTGCTTCGAGCCGCTCAAGATCGCCGACCCGCACGGCACCTTCCTCTACGCCCGCTACCCGCGGCCCGTCTCGGGCTGCGCCGCCGAGGTCAGCTCCCGCATCGCCGAGAGCGTCTTCACCGCGCTGGCCCGGGCGATCCCCGACGACCTCTTCGCGGCGCCGGCCGGCACCAGCGGCAACCTCACGCTGGGCGGCTACGATCCGCTGAAAGAGCGGCACTACATCATGTACGTGTTCTCGGGTGGCGGCTACGGGGGCAGCGCCGGGGACGACGGCCTCACCAACGGCTGCTCCACCATCGGCATCTCCAAGACCCAGCCGGTCGAGGTGCTGGAGCAGCACTACCCGATCCTCTTCGAGCGGTACGCGCTGCGGGAGCGCTCGGGCGGCGCCGGCCGGACCCGCGGAGGCTTCGGCGTCGATTACACGGTGCGCCTCAGACGGGGTGAGGCGCTGCTGTCGTTCCTCATGGATCACGGGCGCTTCGGCCCGCCCGGGCTCTTCGGCGGCGCGGACGGCGCCCGCAACGAGGTCGTGGTCGAGCGCCAGGGCACGTCCTACCGCTCCCCGCACTGGTCCAAGGACGAGGACATCCGCGTGGTCGCCGGCGACGCCGTCCACGTCCGCACGCCCGGCGGTGGCGGCTACGGCGACCCGCGCACCCGCGACGCCGAGCTCGTCCGGCGCGACGTGGTGCGCGGCTACGTCACCGTCGAGGACGCCGCGCGCGACTACGGCGTGATCCTCACCGGCGAGCCTCTGGCGGTGGACGGCGCGGCGACCGCACGCCTGCGCAGGAACGACAGGAGGACACATGGGTAAGGTCGTCACGTTCGCAGATCTGTCGTATCGCGAGAGCAGCCCCGGGGTGCGGCGCGCTCCCATCACCGGCGCCGAGATGAAGGAGATGGCAGCGGAGGTGATCCGCCTGGGGCCGGGAGCTAGTCTGACCGAATCCGTGCCGGCCGGCGCCGACCGCTATCTGTTCACGCTGTCCGCCGGCGTGACGGTCACCGGCCACGGCGCCTCGCACACCATGGCCGAGGAGGCGTTCGCCACGATCCAGGAGGGCACCCGGTACACGGTCGGCAATCCGTACGGGGCCGAAGCCACGCTGATCGGTGTGCTCGCGCCACCGCCGGGCAGCCCGGCCGGGCGCGCCGGATTCGCAGGCGGCCTCACGACCGCGGCCCGGGCGACGACCCCTGCCCACGACGTACCCGCCGAGAAGAAACGCCGCATCTATTTCGTCGGCCGGGAGGCCGTACGCTCGGAGCGCGCCCACGCCATGGTCGTGGAGTACGTGCGCGACACGGTGACCGGGCTGCACATGCATCCCAACGCCGAGAGCATGTTCGTCCTGCTCTCGGGCAAGACGCGCTTCACCGTCAACGGCCAGGACGTCGTCGTCGGCCGCGGCCAGGCCACCGTCTTTCCCATGGGGGACCGGCACGGGCTGCGGGTCGCCGAGGGCGACGGCGTCAGCTTCCTGGAGTTCCACATCCCGGCCGCCTACACGACCGTCCGGGGCTGACCCCCGACCATGAAGTTCGGGTGGATGACCCTGTCGCTGTCGCCGTCGGCCGACGACGATCTGGCCTGCGTGCATCAGCAGCTCGAGCAGGGCGCGCTCGCCGAGGCCATGGGCTTCGACTACCTCTGGCTCACCGAGCACAACTTCACCGGCGAGTGCGCCTACGCCGACCCCATTCCGTTCGCCGGCGCGCTGGCCGCGCGGACGTCCCGGGCCCGACTGGGCTTCGCCGTCATCCAGATGGCGCTCCACCACCCCGTGCGCCTGGCCGTCCAGCTGGCCGTGCTCGACAACTTGAGCCGCGGCCGCCTGGAGGTCGGCATCGGGCGCGGGTCCAGCTACAACGAGTACGAGTACGTCGGCTTCGGCCTGCGCAGCGACGACAGCCGCGACCGCATGGAGGAAGCGCTCCACGTGCTCACGAGGGCCTGGACGGAGGAGCCGTTCGTGCACGACGGAAAGTTCTTCTCGGTCCGGCTGCCCGCCGTCCGCCCCCGCCCCGTGCAGCGGCCGCATCCGCCCATCTGGCGAAGCGTGATCGCGGTGGAATCCCTGGTCGAGTGCGGGAGGGCCGGCGTCCCCGTGATGATGTCCCGGGTCCCCGACGCGCGCATCCCCGAGCGCCTGGCCCGCTACCGCGAGGGGCTCGAGGCCGGCGGTCACGATGGGGCCACGCAGCGGCGTCTGCTGGCTCAGGCCTCCGTGTGGCGGTTCCTCTACGTCGCCGACAGCCAGGCCCAGGCCGAGGACGACGTCCAGGAGGCGACGCTGCGCTACCGCCAGCACATGCACCACGTCCGCGACGCCTACAACCCGGACGACTTCCGGGTCGTCGCGGCCGCGATGAACCCGTGGATGGACCCGTCCGTCTCGCACGCGGACGGCGTCCGCTTCGTGCTCGAGACCGGCGCTCTCTACGGGACGCCCAGGCGGGTGGCCGAGCAGATCGCCGCCCTGCGCGAGGTGGGTCTGGGCCACGTCATGTGCCAGGCCAGCTGGGGCGGGCTCGCCCACGACAAGGCGATGGCCTCGCTGCGCCGGTTCGGCGAGCAGGTGGCTCCGGTTTTCCGGGATCGCTGAGGCGTGCGCCTCGGAGTATCATCCACCCGACAAACGCTTCGCCACGGGGGTGTGGCCATGCTCACCAACGGTCAGACCGCAGCGCGTAAGCTTCACGATCGCTTGCGCCACCCGATCATCGACGCCGATGGCCACTGGGCCGAGTTCGCGCCGCTCATGCGCGAGGAGTTCCGCCGCATCGGCGGCGACGCGGCGGTGGAAGCGCTGGCCATGGCGAGCCAGCGCATCCCGAACTCCCTGGCCATGTCCGTGGCCGAACGGCGGCGCCGCCGGATCGGCCAGGAAGCCTTCTGGTTCCTGCCGACCAGGAACACGCTGGACCGGGCGACGGCCATGCTGCCCCGCCTGCTCTACGAGCGCCTGGACGATCTCGGCCTCGACTTCTGCGTGGTCTACCCGACGGCCGGGCTCGGCTACTATCGACTGCCGCCGGAGCGGCTGCGGCGGGCACTCTGTCGGGCCTACAACGTTTTCACTGCCGATCAGTTCCGCCCGTTCAGCGACCGGATCATCCCGGCCGCCATCATCCCCATGTACTCTCCGGAGGAGGCGATCGAGGAGCTGGAGTTCGCCTCGCGGCAGCTCGGGTACCGGGTCGTCATGATGGGCGGCCTCATCCGCCGTCCCATCCCCGCGCTCGTCGAGGAGCACCCCGAGGCCGCGAAGTTCGTGGAATGGTACGACGTGATCGGCATCGACAGCGAGCACGATTACGATCCGGTGTGGGCCAAGTGCCGCGAGCTGCGCATCGCGCCGAGCTTCCACAATGGCGCCCGCTCGATCCTGCTCCGCAACTCGCCGTCGAACTTCTGCTACAACCACATCGGCCACTTTGCCTCCGCCGGCGAGGCCATGGCCAAGGCCCTCTTCTTCGGCGGAATCACCCGGCGCTTCCCCGAGCTCAACTTCGCCTTCCTGGAAGGCGGGGTGGGCTGGGCCTGCTCGCTCTACGCCGACCTCATCGGACACTGGGAGAAGCGCAACCGGCAGGCGCTGGAGAACACCAACCCCGCGCGGCTCGACCACGGGGTCCTCCTCTCTCTGGTGGAAAAGTACGGCCAGCCAGCGGTGGTGGAGGCGGTGCGCCGCGGCGAGGGCCTGGACGACAACGGCAACGGCACCGGCGGCGTGGAGGACCTCGACGACTATTCCCGTTGCCGGATCGAGCGCAAGGAGGACATCCGCGACCTGTTCGTCCCGCGCTTCTACTTCGGCTGCGAGGCCGACGATCCCATCAACGCGTGGGCGTTCAACCGGCAAGCCAACCCCATGGGAGTCCGGCTCAACGCGCTGTTCAGCTCTGACATCGCGCACTTCGACGTTCCCGACATGAGCCAGGTCCTGCCCGAGGCCTACGAGCTGGTCGAGCACGGGCTACTCACCGACGACGATTTCCGCGACTTCATGTTCGCCAACGCCGTGCGCTTCTGGGGCGAGGTGAACCCGGACTTCTTCAAGGGCACGGTGGTGGAGACGGCGGCGGCGGAGGTGCTCGCCTGAACAACGCCGAGCTCATCGTCGCGACGCTGTGCGCCGCGGGCGTGAGCCACGGCTTCGGCATTCCCAGTGGCAACGTGCTTGTCCTCATGGAGGCCATGCGGGCCGGCGGCCTGCCCTTCGTGCTCACCGCCCACGAGGGGGCGGCGGCGTTCGCGGCGGACGTCACGGGGCGCCTGACGGGCGCGCCCGGGCTTTGCATCGCCACCCTGGGCCCCGGGGCGACCAACCTCACGACGGGCGTGGGAAGCGCCTACCTCGACCGCTCGCCGCTCCTGGCCATCACCTGCAACGTGCCCACGGCCCAGCTCGGGCGGCGCATCCAGATGGCCATCGACCATCACGCCCTCTTCCGGCCGATCACCAAGGCCACGCTGCCGCTGCGCGAGGGGCGGGTGGCCGAGGTCCTGACCCAGGCGCTCGAGATCGCGCTGAGCGAGCCCCCGGGGCCGGTGCACCTGGACTTGCCCGAGGACGTCGCGCTGGCGCGGACCACTGAGCCGGTGCCGCCGCCTCCCTCCGCCCGGCGGGCCCCCGCGCCATCGGAGGCGTCTCTGTGCCGCGCCGCCGAGATCCTGGGGGCGGCGCGCCGGCCCGTGGCGATCCTGGGCGCCTCGGCCATGCGCGTGCGGGATCCCGAGCGCCTGCGGTCGGTGATCGATCGCCACCGGCTGCCTTTCGCCTCGACGACCATGGCCAAAGGCATGGTCGCCGAGGACCATTCGCTGTCGCTCGGCTGTATCGAGCGGGCCCGACGCCAGATGCAGCGGGAGCTGCTGCGCAGCGCCGATCTCGTGGTGGGGCTCGGCTACGACGTCGTGGAGGTCGAGTACGAGGGCTGGATCGGCAAGGTCCCCCTGCTCGCCATCGACGTGGATCCAGTCGATGCGGACGCCACCGTGGCGGTCGCCCACGAGGTCGTCGGCGACCTCGACGCCTCGCTGGAGTGGCTGGCTCGGCTGCCGGCCCTCAGCCCCGAGTGGCCGAAGGACATGGCGACGCTCCACCTTGAGCGCTTCCAGCGCTCGCTGCGTCCGCCTACGGCCGGGTTCGCGCCCCATCACGCGATCGACGTGGTGCGCGAGGTGCTGCCGCGCGACGGCATCCTGGCCTTCGACGTGGGCGCCCATACCCATCAGATCGCCTCGCAGTGGACGGCGTACGCGCCGGGTACCTTTCTCATCACGAACGGGTGGTCGTCGATGGGGTTCGGGCTGCCCGCGGCCATCGCTGCGAAGCTCGCCCGCCCCGAGCACGCGGTGGTGGCGCTGGTGGGCGATGGGTGCTTTCAGATGACCTGCGGAGAGGTCGCGGTGGCCCGGCGCCTGGGTCTGGCTCTGCCCATCGTCGTGCTCGACGACGGCTGGCTGTCGCTGATTCGGGTCAAGCAGGACCGGCGTTCCTTCGGTCTCTACGGCACCGACCTGGGGGAACACGAGCACGGGGAGCCGCCGGCTCACTACTTCGGCGTCCCCGTGATCGGCGCGCGGTCCGCCGCCGACCTCGCCACCGCGTTGCGCCACGCCCTCGTCGCCGACCACCCGACCGTGATCGAAGCCCGGGTCGATCCCGGCCACTATCTCGATACCGTCTACGACTAGCGCCTGGTCCACGAATCGGAGGACCGCATGAGAGCGATCGTGTTCAAGGAGACCGGTGGCCCGGAGGTCCTGGCCCTGGCCGATGTGCCGAAGCCGGAGGTGCGCCCGGGCATGGTGCTCATCCGGGTCCACGCGGTCGGCGTGAACTTCGCGGACACGCGCTTCCGCCAGGGCACGTACGTCGTGAAGCCGAAGCTGCCCGACACGCCGGGCATGGAGGCGGCCGGCGTCGTGGAGGCGGTCGGCGAGGGCGTGACGGACTTCCGCCCGGGCGACCGGGTGACCGCCTTCACCGTGAAGTCGTACGCAGAATACTGCCAGGCCCCGGCCTCCATGGTCATCCCGCTCCCCGACTCGGTCGGCTTCGTCGACGGCGCCGCCTTCCCCATCCAGGTGCTCACGGCCTACCACCTGCTGCACACGGCCCATTCCACCGGGCCGGGGCAGACCGTGCTCGTCCATTCGGCGGCGGGCGGCGTCGGCCTGGCCGCGCTGCAACTGGCCAAGGTGGCCGGCGCCCGCGTGTTCGGCACGGTCTCCAGCGACGCCAAGGCCCGGCTCGCGCAGGAGCACGGCGCCGACGCGGTCATCAACTACGTCACCGAGAAGTTCGCCGACGAGGTGCTGCGGCTGACCGACGGCCGCGGGGTCGACCTCATCCTCGACGCCGTGGGCAAGCCCACCTTCGAGGAGGGGCTGCGGTGCCTGGCGATGTTCGGGCACCTCGTTCTCTACGGGCGCGCCGGGGGTCCGACAGATCCGCTGAACGTCGCCACGCTGTCGGCCAAGTCTCAGAAAGTCAGCGGATTCATGGTGCCGACGGTCACCCGGAACTTCCCGGACAAGACGCGCGAGAGCGCGGAGCGGTGCTTCGCCCTCATGCGCGAGGGCAAGCTGAAGCTACACATCGGCAGGACCTTCCCTCTGGCCCAGGCGGCCGAGGCCCATCGCTATCTCGAATCGCGTCAGTCGACCGGAAAGCTGATCCTGATCCCGTGAGCTGACACTGGACTCGACGGCCCCGATAAGGCAGGGTACCCGCTGCTCATCGTGCGGTCACCCCGCGTAAGGGAGTCCCAGACGCTGGTGGGCCATCGGCTCGTGGCGGGGTGAGGGTGTCGCCCGATCAGGGGACGGCTGGACTCGGGAGGAGCGTTGTAGCTACAATGGCTACAAGCGAAGAGGTGGGGCCATGGGCGCGGTTGGCGTTCGGGAGTTGAAGAACCGGCTGACCTATTACCTGCGACGGGCGAGGAAAGGAGAAGAGGTCATCGTCACCGAGCGCGGTCGCCCCGTGGCAGTCCTGCAATCCGTCCAGAACCTGGATCGGGCGGCAGCGCTGGAGACACGCCTCGCCCGGCTCGCGGCCCTCGGGATCGTCACGCTGCCGACCCGGAAGGGATTCGGGAGAGCTCGGCCTTTGCGCATCTCCGGTCCTTCGGTCTCCCGGGCGATCCTCGAGGATCGCCGGTGACCTATCTGGACACCAGTGCTCTGGTCAAGCGCTTCGTGTCGGAGGCAGGATCCAGCGAGGTTCAAACGCTGTTGACGGGGGGTGAGCCGGTTGCATCGGCCACCATCGCGTACGCGGAGCTCTATTCCGGCCTCACGCGACGGCACCGGGAGGGCGTCCTCTCGCGACTCCAGTACCGGCTCGCATGCAGGCGTTTCGAGCGGGACTGGCTGGCGCTCGTCAAGGTGGAGCTGGGTGCCGAGATCCTGCTTTCGGCACGGGGTCTCATCCAGCGTCACGGCATGCGTGCCTTCGACGCCATCCACCTCGCCTCGGCGCTCGGGCTGCAGGCGGCCGCGAACGAGCCCGTGACCTTCGTCGCCGCGGACCAGCGGCTGTTGCGGGCCGCCGCTGGTGAGCGGCTGGCGACCGTCAACCCTGAAGCCCGGGGTCGATAGTGATGGAATTGCCATGACTGAACGACGCAGGTTCCTCACGGCGGCCAGCGCTGGAATGGCGGCCGTCGCTGCCACCTTCGCCGATGCCCCCCGCGTCATCGCCCAGCCGAAGGTCCAGTGGCGGATGTCCACCGCGTTTCCTCCGGCGCTCGACGTGATCCACGGCGCGGCGCAGCGGCTCGGGAAGGTCGTCGAGGAGATGAGCGGCGGGCGGTTCCGCATCGAGGTCTTTCCCGGCGGCCAGATCATGCAGCCGTTCGAATGCTTCGAGGCCACCTTCCGGGGGACGATCGAGGCGTTCATGGGCTCGGGACAGTACTGGATCGACAAGGAGCCTGCGCTCGAGTGGTTCTCGACTATCCCGTTCGGCATGAGCCCCCAGGGGATGGCCGCCTGGTACCACCAGGGCGACGGCCTGGAACGTTCGGAGGAGGCCCACGCTCCCTTCAACATCGTGCCGCGCCCCGCGCCGGGCGTGGCCCCGCAGATGCTCGGATGGTTCCGGAACAAGATCACGACCATCGGCGATTTCAAAGGGATCAAGATGCGCATGGGCGCGCACCTCGGCGGCAAGGTCATCGCCAGGGCGGGCGGCACCGCCGTCCTCACCCCGGCCGCGGACATCTACGCCGCCCTCGAGCGCGGCGTGATCGACGCCGCGGAGTTTGCCGGGCCGTACGACGACATGAAGCTGGGCCTGCACAAGACCGCACGTTACTACTACTATCCCGGCTGGCACGAGCCCGGCACCACCAACGAGTTCGGCTTCAACAAGAAAGCCTACGACGCCCTCCCGGCCGAACTGCGGCGCACGCTCGATCACGCCGTGGCGGCGATCCAGGTCTACGGCCTCACCGACTATCACACGAAGAACGCGATCGCGCTGGAGCAGCTCAAGACAGAAGCCAAGGGCAAGGTGGAGATCCTCTCGCTCCCGGCGCCAGTGCTGCTCCACCTCAAGAAGCTGGCCGCCCAAGTGGTCCGGGAACAATCCGAGAAAACGCCCATGGCCCGCAAGGTTCATGCGTCCTTCACGAATTTCCAGGCGCTGCTCGGCCCCTGGGATGCCGTTGCGGAAGGCGCCTACCATCGCTTCGTCGCCGTGTGAGAGGTGATTCGATGACCGAGCGACGCCGGTTCCTCGCGAAGGCCAGCGGCACGATGGCGGCGGTTGCGGCTGCCGCCATGACCGATGCCCCTCGCGTCATCGCCCAGCCGAAGATCCAGTGGCGGATGTCCACTGGCTGGACCGCGACGCTCGATTTGCTCCAGGGCGCCGCCCAGCGACTGGCAAAGATCGTCGAAGAGATG
>DASTFB010000032.1 GCA_035709005.1 Candidatus Methylomirabilota bacterium
GAGGGGTGGGGAACGGAAGAGCCACCCTCGCCACCGCCCTCGGGGTCGCACCGGGGGCCCCGCGCTCCCCTGAACCACGAGAAACGACGCACGCCGCCGACTACCGCTTGCGAAGGACGACGATCATCAGCAGCGGATGCCTGGACCGCTCGAGCACCTGGTGCGGCTTGAACCCGAAGAACCACTGTACGAACTCGAACCCCCCGGCCAGGTCGACCAGCGCCCGCAGCTCCTGGGGAAAGACCATGCGGCTCAGGTGCGTCTGCCGGTAGACGCGCCGGGTGCCGTTCTCGACCGCCTCCAGGCGCAGCCGCTCGCGAAACACCTGGCTCACGGGGTCGACGTCGTTGAGCGCGGAGAAGGAGGCGCGCACGGTGAGCTGGCCTCGCCGGCGCGACCATGACCAGCTGCGGGCCGGATCGGTCCAGGACGAGGCCATGTACCGGTCGAAGATGTAGAGGCCGCCCCGCCGGACCGAGCGGGCCACGCACTGGAAGTGAGCCAGCAGCTGCGCGTTCGTCAACAGGTGGCCCTGGGAGTCCTGCATGCACAGAGCGGCGTCGACGGGCTGCTTCAACCGAAAGTCGGTCATGTCCCCCACGGTGAGCTCGGCCCGTCGTCCCTTCGCGGCCAGCCGTCCGCGCAAGAACGCGATGTTCTTGGGCGACAGGTCCAGCCCGACCATCCGGTAGCCGCGCTCGGCCAGCCTGATGAGATGAGGTCCGGTGCCGCACGCGATGTCGAGAACTCGACGCACGGGCCGGCGCGCGTGTCGTCTGAAGCAGTGGACGAGGAAGTCGACCTCGCCCTTGCGGTTCATGTCGAAGGCGATCTCGTAGAGCCGGGGGGCGCTGTACATGGTCAGCGCGGGTCGGTCCACCAGCCGAGCAGCGCCTCACGGATCACCCACGAGGCCGCGATGCCGGTCCGGCCGGTCGGGTCCCAGGCGTGGGCGACCTCGACGAGGTCCGCCCCGACGATCCGGCAGGGGCTCAGGAGCCGGACGATCTCGATGAGCTCGGCGACCCGCAGCCCACACGGCTCCGGCGACCCGGTGCCGGGCGCCTCCGATGGATCCAGCACGTCGATGTCGATCGTCACGTAGAGCGGGTGCCGCCGCAGCTCGGGCACGAGCCGTCGCACCACCTCGACCGGATGACCCTCGTGAGCCGGGTGGAAGTGCGGCCCCGGCCGCTCCAGCTCCTCCCGGGAACCCGTGCGCATGCCCACCTGGTACACCCGGGCCGGCGGCAGCACCTCCATCACGCGCGCCATGGCCGAGGCGTAGTTGTAGCGCTCGCCCAGGAACTCGGCGCGGGTGTCCGGGTGGGCGTCCAGCTGGAGCAGCCGCAGCTCGGGCCAGGCGGGCGCCATCGCCTCGATCACCGGCACGGTCGCCGTGTGGTCGCCGCCCAGCATGAACGCCCGTAGCTCGGGCCGCCACCAGCCGGCGATCTCGGCGCGGGCGGCGTCGAGCTGCTCCCGGGGCGGCGCGCCGTCGGGGAGCTCGCAGTCACCGAGGTCGGCCAGCGCCAGGTCTTCGAGGTCGCGGCGGAGCACCGGCGAGTACGTCTCGATGGAGTCCGAGGCCAGGCGGATGTCGCGGGGCCCCGCATCGGCGCCCTTGCGCAGATTGACGCGCCCCTCGAAGGGCACGCCGTAGACGACGATCCGGGCCTGTTCCGGGGGATGGGCGCAGGCGATGAACGGCGGCGACGCGGGCCGCATCGTGAGACCTCGACGGCGCTTGCCCGTCGGCTAGACGAGGTCCTCTTCGGCGAGCAAGGTGAGGGCGGCCACGGCGCACCCCGTGCGCTGGACCGTGTGCTCGGCGGCGACGACCTTCATCTCCCGGATGGGCTCGCCGCGGACGCGGAAGGCCTCGTCGAGCATGGCGCGGATGGCGTCCTCGGCCTCTTGCCGGCTCGCCCGGCCGTGGAACTCCATGATGACGCCGTTCCGGGCCGGGTCGTCGGGGACCGCGTAGCCGACGGCGGCGGCGATCGTCTCGCCCGGGACCTCGCTGGTGATGGCCGCGTAGGCCGTGGGCACGAGCGCGCCGGGCGCGATCTTGGGCAGATCGATCACCGGGACGTCGGGCGGGAGAATGCTGGAGACCTTGATGAGGTTGACGTTGCCGATGCCAGCCGCCAGCAGCGCGTTGTCGAAAGCGTTGAGGGGCGTGCCGCCCTCCGCGTGGCCTGCAGTCACCGCCGCCATCGTCACCCGCTTCGTCATCCGCTCGTTCCTCCCGTAAGCCGCGTGTTGGTCTCCCTCCCTCGCGCTGCGCACCGGCGCCGCGCATTCTCGTTCACTCTACGAACGTCGCCAGCGAATGCAAGAGAAAAGTAACGTTTTCGGTCGCCGCGGGCGCCGCCAGCGCCCGCGCCACGCTCGCCATCGCGCCGTCAGCGGCAGCGGCGCGCTCGCCACCGCGCCGCGCTCACCGGGCCGCGCGGCGCCGAGCGCCGACCGGTGCCGCCGCTCGGTCGGCGCGCGCCTGCGCGGCCGCGATGCCGCTCGCCCACACACGCGAACGTCGATCACCGTCGCCGCCCGAGGCCGGCGCCGTTCCGGGGCTATCAGCTCGCCTTCCCGACCGACGATCGCCGGCCCGTCGGCGGGCGGGGCGGCCGTCGACTCGCGCCGCTGGAGGATCGCGCCCATCGTTCCCTGCGGGCGTCGGCCGCCGGAGCGCCCGCGCGAGCGGCGCCGGGCGCTGGAGCGGCGAGCGGAGCGTGGGCGGCCGCGCCGAACTAGTGCATCTGCTCGTGCTCACCGACCGCGGTCGCGCGATTGCGCGTGCGCTCGCGGCGCTCGCGCGCGCGAGAGCGTCGCGGCGGCGTCCAAACGCCGCTTCGCCGTGTTTTTTTCTTGCAATCGTCTACACCCGACCCTACATTGAATCAGTTTTTGGGCCGCGGTGAGGTTTTTCACCGCGTTAGCGCGACGAAAGTCGCAGGAGACGTGCGGTAGATGGCCGATCAGAGAGGAGGACTGCTGGATTGAACGCACTGGGACGGCACCTGCTTCTCGAGTTGTTCGATTGCGACTCCGACGCGATCAACAACCTCGAGGCCGTTAAGGGCGCGCTCATCGAAGCGGCGAAGCGGGCACAGGCGACGATCGTCGATGTCGTCTTCCACGAGTTCAACCCGTTTGGGATCAGCGGCGTGGTGGTCATCGCCGAGTCCCACCTTTCGATCCATACGTGGCCGGAGTACCGGTACGCGGCCGTAGACATCTTCTCCTGCGGCGACGTCCTGCAGCCGGAGATCGCCGCCAACTATCTCATCGAGCAGTTCGGCGCCGAGCGCGCCTCGGTGGTCGAGATGCAGCGGGGGATGTTCCTCAACGCCGGAGCCCCTGTCGCCAACAAGGGTGCGGTCGCCGTCCGTTGATCAGCCCGCAGTCCTACAAGTGGTTCTTCGAGACGACGACCCCGGTCGAGGGGCACATGCACGCGATCGTCCGCACGCTCGTGCAGGCCCAGACCAAGTTCCAGCTGGTCGAGATCATGGAGACCGCCTCCTACGGCAAGACCCTGGTCCTGGACGGTCGCATTCAGTCCAGCCAGGCCGACGAATTCATCTACCACGAAGCCCTGGTCCACCCCGGCCTGCTCGCGGTGACCGGCCCCCCGCAGAGCGCCCTGGTCATCGGCGGGGGCGAGGGGGCGACGCTGCGCGAGATGCTCAAGTACCCGTCCATCCGCCAGGCCGTCATGGTGGACATCGACGAGGAAGTGGTCGAGATCTGCAAGCGCCACCTTCCGGAGCTGCACCAGGGGGCCTTCGACGATCCCCGGACCGAAGTGCGCCACGAAGACGCCCGGGCCTACCTGGAGCGCTCCCGGGACCGGTTCGATCTCATCATCAGCGACCTGGTCGAGCCCCTGGAGGAGGGGCCGGCCTGTCTCCTGTACAGCCGGGAGTTCTACCAGATCGTCCACGATCGGCTCACCGACGGCGGCACCTTCACGATGCAGGCCGGCATGACGAAGGTGGGCGAGCTCGGCTTCTTCACCGCCATGCACCGCACGCTGCGCGAGGTGTTCCCGGTGGTGGCGGGCTACCAGTCCGCCATCTCGTGCTTCGGCACCTCCTGGGGCTTCATCCTGGCCGGCAAGCAGATCGACCCCCGGCGGCAGGACGCGGCGGCCATCGACCGGCTCATCGCGGAGCGGGTCAAGGGGGACCTGGCTTACTGGGACGGCGTCACCCACCAGCACGCCTTCGCCCTGCCCAAGCACATCCGCCGGGCCATCGAGGCCGAGACGCGGATCGCCACCGATAGCCGTCCGCTGATCGTCTCCTGATCACCCTCGCCTCGGCCTCGCCGCGTCGGCGCGAGCTCCTCGCCCGGCTGCTGCGGGAGTTCCAGGTCGTGCCGAGCGAGGTGGAGGAGTCGCTGGCCCATCCGGTCGGCCCCGACGCCGTCGCTGACCTGGCCCTCCGCAAGGCCCAGACCGTGGCGCCGCGGGTGGGCGGGCTGGTCCTGGCCGCCGACACGGTGGTCGTCATCGACGGTGAGCCGCTCGGCAAGCCCGGGGACGCCGACGAGGCCCGGACGATGCTACGGCGGCTGCGCGGCCGGCCGCACACCGTGATCACCGGCCTGGCCGTGGTCGACGCCGGGGTCGACCGCGCGGAGACGGCGGCGGTGGTGAGCGAGGTGCTGATGCGCGACTATGCCGACAGCGTCATCGACGACTACGTGGCCAGCGGCGAGCCCCTCGACAAGGCGGGGGCCTATGCCATCCAGGGTGTGGGCGGAGGGCTGGTGGGGGGCTGGATCGGCTCGTACAGCAACATCGTGGGCCTGCCGCTGGAGGCGACGGCCGGCCTGCTGGCCCGCTTCGGGGTGGCGCTCACTTCTCCGGGGCCTGGATCGCCCGCCTGAGCGGTCCGGTGTGAAGCAATTCGCCGGGCCGGGGGATCCTGACCGTCGCTGCCAGCGGCAGGCGGGCACGGATGAGCTCGATGGTCCGGCTCACCTGGCTCGGCTCGACGACGGTGTCGATCAGGTACAGCGCCCGGGCCGCCTCGAGCCGTCGCGCGAAGTCCTCCGGCAGGCCGACCACGTCGCCCGGCAGCCGCTCCGCCAGCGCCGCCGCGCTCGCCGTCGCCAGGCGCCGCTGGGCCGCCAGCAGCGCGCGCGCGAACGCGGTCAGCACGCGGTCGTCGAGCCGGCGATCGCGGCGCACGAAGACGGCGGCGTTCACCGTGAGGTAGCCGAGGGTGCGCCGGACCGCGGCCGGGGTCCTCAGGTCAGCCAGGATGGCGGCGTGCTCGCCGTTGACGAGCTGGCTGGCGAGCGGCTCGTGAACCAGCACCGCCTGGACATCGCCGCCCGAGAAGGCCGTCGCCAGGCCGCGGCTGCCGACGCTCACGAGGTCGACATCGGAGGGCTTGAGGCCTCCGCGGTGCAGCAGCTCGGCCAGCCAGGCCTGCTCGGGCACTCCCGGGCCCGCCACGCCGACCCGCAGGCCGACCAGGTTTTCGACCGAGCGGACACTGTCGGCCAGTGGGCCGGCGACGAGCAAGGCCACGGCGGGGGCGGCGGTGAGCCCGACGACGAGCCGCGCCTGCTGCCGCGGCTGCCGCGGTCCGAAGCGCAGCAGCGCCTCGAGCGACGTGGCCGCCGCATCGACCTGCCCCTGGGCCAGCGCTTCCGCCGCGCCCACCTCGGACCGTGGGGTCTTGAGGGTGACGGCGAGCCCCTCCCGGCTGAAGTAGCCCTCGGCCTGAGCCACGCGGAGGGGCAGGTACTCCAGTGACGTCGGTGGACCGCTCACGGCGAGACTGAAGGCCTGGAGCAGCACGATGAGGGCCGGCACCGCCTCAGCCTCCCGATTCCGCCTGCGGCATCGGCCGATTCCCGGCCCGCCTCGTGATCCGATCAAGGCCCGGCTGCTCCGGCTCTACGTGCGCTTGCTCCGGAGGTTCGGCCCCCAGCACTGGTGGCCCGGTCGCACGCCCTTTGAAGTCGCCGTGGGAGCCATTCTCACCCAGCACACCGCGTGGGCCAATGCCGCGCGGGCGGTGGCCGCGCTCCGCAGCCGCGGGCTGCTGCGGGCCGAGCGCCTGGCCGAGGTGCCCGAGGACCGGCTGGCCGACGTGGTCCGGGCGTCGGGCACGTATCGGCTCAAGGCGCGCCGCCTGCGCGGCTTCACGCGGTGGCTGCTCGATCGGTGCGACGGGCGCTGGGCGAGCCTGCGGCGGGCGCCCCTGGGCGCGTTGCGCCGGGACCTGTTGACCGTGTCCGGACTCGGGCCCGAGACCGTGGATGCCATCCTGCTCTACGCGGCCGGGCGCCCGGTGTTCGTCGCCGACGAGTACACGCGCCGGGTGCTGAGCCGTCACGGCCTGCTGCCAGCCGGGGCTGGCTACGAAGAAGCCAGGGCCTTCCTGGAGTCGCACCTGCCCTCGGATCCCGCGCTGTTCAACGAGTTCCACGCGCTTCTCGTGGTCGCCGGGAAGGCGCTTCGGCCAGCAACACGTCCACGATCCGCTCGGCGGCGTCCGGTACGGCCACGGTCCGCCCGCGCTCGCTCATCTCCTTGAGGGCTGCCGGGTCGCCGAGCAGTCCGCGTAGCCGCTCCAGCAACCGCTCGGGCGTGAGCGAGGCCTGCGGCAGGACCGCGCAGCCGCCCGTCCGCTCGACGTAGCGGGCGTTGGCGGTCTGCTCGTCGCCGCTGGTCCCCGGCAGCGGGATGTAGAGCGCCGGCACCCCGAGCTGGCAGCACTCGTTGACGGTGCCGGCTCCGGCCCGACCGACGACGATCGTCGCCGCCGCGTACACGGCCGCCAGCTCGGCCCCGACGTAGGGCAGCACCGTGTAGCGCCGGGCGAGCTCGAATGGCAGCGCCGCCCGGCGGGCCTCCAGCCACGTCCGGTCCCCGGTGGTCGGGTTGTCGCCGCACTGGTGGATCACCTGGGCCAGGGTCAGCAGCTCGGGCAGGATCTCACCGATGGCGCGATTGATGCGATGGGCCCCCTGGGCCCCGCCGGTCACGTAGACCAGGGCCAGAGAGGGATCGAGGGAAAAGCGCGCCACGGCGTCGGCCCGCGAGCCCCCGCGCAGCTCGGGCCTCAGCGGGTTTCCGGTCAACACCACCTTGGCCGCGGGCAAGCCCGCCGTGCCGGGAAACGTCACCGCGATCCGCCGGGCCAGGCGGCCGGCGATCCGGTTGGCCAGCCCCGGCACCGCCGTCTGCTCGTGGACGACCAGCGGGACCCGGACCAGCGCGGCCGCGATGACCGCGGGGAGCCCCACGAAGCCGCCCGTGGAGAACACGACGTCCGGGCGCAACCGTCTGAGCAGGCGCCAG
This sequence comes from Candidatus Methylomirabilota bacterium, assembly GCA_035709005.1. Taxonomy (NCBI): domain Bacteria; phylum Methylomirabilota (SeqCode); species Candidatus Methylomirabilota bacterium. Next base: position 7,334 of record DASTFB010000032.1, read on the forward strand.
GCGCCGACGATCCCGGCCGGGACACGCACGACGAGGTCGAGCACGTTCTGCCACGTCCAGTAGCGGCGAAGCTTGCCCGTGGGGACGCTGAAATACGGGATCCCGCGTTCGGGCACCAGCCGCGCCTCCACGCCGGAGCGACTGCCCATCCACGCGCAGGCGACTCCGCGCTCGCGGAGCAGGGCCGCCACGGCCAGGCCGGGGCTGGTGTGGCCACCGGTCCCGCCGCCGGCGATCAGGATCACGCGCTCTTCTCGCGGTGACGCTCGAGGGCGAGCTGCAGCAGGCGGTCCACGAGGCTGACGTAGTCCAGCCCGGAGGCCTCCCACATGCGCGCGTAGCCGCTGGTCGACGTGAACCCCGGGATGGTGTTGATCTCGTTGACGAGCGCCCGGTCGCCCTCGAGAAAGAAGTCCACGCGGGCCATGCCCGCGCAGTCGATGGCGCGAAAAGCGGCGATGGCCAGCTCCTGCACCCGGCGGGTCAGCTCGGGTCCGATGGGGGCGGGGACGATGATCTGGGCCTGGCCCTCGGCGTACTTCGTGGCGTAGTCGTACCACTCGCTGTCGTAGCGGATCTCGCCGGGCAGCGAGGCCACCGGATCGTCGTTGCCCAGCACGCTGACCTCCACTTCCCGCCCGGTGACCCCCCGCTCGACGATGAGCTTGCGGTCGTGTCGGGCGGCCTCGTCCAGGGCCGGCCCCAGCGCGGGCGGCTCGCGGACCTTGCTGATGCCGACGCTCGAGCCGAGATTGGACGGCTTCACGAAGCAGGGAAAGCCGATCGTCTCGGCGACGCGGCGACGGACGGCCGAGGGGTTGCGGCGCCAGTCGCGCCGGAGCACGACGAGGTACTCGACCGTCGGCAATCCGGCGGCACGGAAGGCGGCCTTCATCGCGGCCTTGTCCATCCCGATGGCCGAGGCCAGGACGCCGGCGCCGACGTACGGCAGATCGGCGAGCTCGAAGAGCCCCTGGATGGTGCCGTCCTCGCCGTAGGGCCCGTGCAGCATGATGACGACCACGTCCAGCGCGTGCCGCAGCTCGGCGGGAAGGCCTCCGGGCGGCTCGGTGCGCGCCAGCGCCGTCTCGGGGGCGGTCAGGTGAGCTTCGACGCGATCGGCCAGCGCCTTCTTGACGTCGCCGGTCGAGTCACCGGCGGGCAGCGCGATGCGCGCTTCCGCGGCCAGGGCCCGCAGCGGGTCGCCGCCCACGACCCAGCGGCCGTCGCGCGTGATGCCGATGGGCACCACCCGGTGGCCGCCGCGCTCCAGCGCGGCGATGACGGAGGCGGCCGAGGCCAGCGACACCTCGTGCTCGCCCGAGCGTCCGCCGAAGACGACGCCGACCCGGAGCGAGGCCATGACGCGATTCTAGCAGGGTGCCGACGGCTACTTTCCGAATCTGCGCCGTCGCTGCTGATAGCTCCTGAGCGCGCGCAGGAAATCGATCTTCCGGAAGGCCGGCCAGCAGGCGTCGCAGAAGTAGTATTCGCTGTACGCGCTCTGCCAGAGCATGAAGCCCGACAGCCGCACCTCGCCGGAGGTCCGGATGATGAGGTCGGGATCGGGGCAATCCGGCGTGTAGAGGTATTTCTCCACCGCGTCCGGGCTCAGGCCGCCCAGGATCTCCTCGCGCGAATCGTCGCGGGCGAAGCCGTCACGCAGGTAGCCGCGGAACGCGTCCACGATCTCCTCCCGGCCCCCGTAGCCGACGCCGACGTTCAGCCGCATGACGTCGAGGTGCCGGGTGGCGGCCTCGACCGACTTCAAGCTCTCCAGCAGTGACGGCGGCAGCAGCTCCAGGCGCCCGATGGGGCAGATCCGCATCCCCAGTCGATCGGGCAACCGCTGGCGCATCCACTCGTCCATGGTGGTCTCGATCACCGCGATCAGGGCCTGCAGCTCTCCGGGCTCGCGGCGCAGGTTCTCGGTCGACAGCCACCAGAGTGTCACCATCCGGATCTCGAGCTCGGCGCACCACCGGAGGACGTCTTCCGTGGCCGCCGCGCCGCGACGATAGCCTTCGCTCAGACTGGCCAGGCCGGCCTGGCGGACATAGCGACGGTGGCCGTCCTGGATGAGGCCCAGGTGCCGCGGCACCGGGCCGCGGCCGATCTCGGCCAGCAGCCGGCGCTCATAGAGCGGATAGAGGAGTCGATCCAGCATCACTCGGTCCGGGACGCCCGGCGCTCGGCGCGCCAGCGCCGCCACTCCTCGAGCCGGCGGCGCAGGTCGGCCTCGAGCCCCCGGTTCGTGGGCTGGTAGTACTGGCGCTCGCGGAGCGCGGCGGGCAGGTGCTCCTGCTCCACGCGGGCCTCGGGCGCGTCGTGCGCGTATTGATAGTTCCGCGCGTAGCCCAGCTCGCGCATGAGCGGCGTCGGCGCATTGCGCAGGTGCAGGGGAACCGGCTCGCTGGGCCGCTCGGCCACGTCTTCTTTCGCGCGGCCGAAGGCCAGATAGACGGCGTTCGACTTGGGGGCCAGGGCCAGGTAGAGGGTGGCCTGGGCCAGCGCCAGCTCTCCCTCCGGCGTGCCGAGGAACTCGTAGGCGTCCCTGGCGGCCAGGGTCAGCGTCAGCGCCGCGGGATCGGCGTTGCCGACGTCCTCGGAGGCGAAGCGCACCAGCCGCCGCGCGACGTAGAGGGGATCCTCGCCCGACTCCAGCATACGCGTCATCCAGTAGAGTGCCGCGTCGGGATCCGAATCGCGGAGCGATTTGTGCAGCGCGGAGATCAGGTTGAAGTGCTCCTCGCCGGCCTTGTCGTAGAGCAGCGTCTTCTTCTGGGCGGCCTCCTGGATCGCCCGCTCGGTGATGCGAGGCCGGCCCTGCCCGTCGCGGCTGGCCAGTGTCACGGCCAGCTCCAGGATGTTGAGGGCGGCCCGGGCATCGCCGTTGGCCAGGCGCGCGATCAGGCGCCGGGCCTCGGCGTCCACGACGGCGCCGAGGGCGCCCAGGCCGCGGTCCCGGTCCGTGAGCGCGCGCTCCAGGAGCGCCTGCAGCTCCTCCTCGCCGAGCCCGTGCAGGACGTAGACGCGGCAGCGCGAGAGCAGCGCGGCGTTCACCTCGAACGAGGGGTTCTCGGTGGTGGCGCCGACGAACAGGATCGTGCCCTTCTCGACGTGGGGCAGGAAGGCGTCCTGCTGGGCCCGGTTGAAACGGTGGATCTCGTCCACGAAGAGGACGGTGCCCTGGCCGCGGCGCGCCCGCTCCTCACTGGCCTCGGCGATGACCTGGCGGATCTCCTTGACGCCGGACAGCACGGCCGAGAAGGCCACGAAGCGGGCGCCCGTCGCCCGGGCCATGAGGCCGGCCAGCGTGGTCTTGCCCGAGCCGGGCGGGCCCCAGAGGATCATCGAGTGCAGCTCGCCCTGCTCCAGCGCGGCGCGCAGCACCCGGCCGGGGCCCAGCAGGTGGTCCTGGCCCACGACCTCGTCGAGCGTGCGCGGTCTCATCCGATCCGCGAGCGGGGCTGCGGGCGCTGGCCCTGACGCGCCTGGCTGGCCAGGCTCCGCGCGGTCGAACAGCTCCATCTAGTCGGAGGGAACCTCGCGGGCGGAGTAGGTGGTGAGCCAGCCGGGCAGCGCGGCCAGGTCTCTGAGCGAGGCCAGCGTGCTCACGCCCCGGCGCGCCAGCTCGGCCGGGTCGGCGCGGTAGGCGACGAAGGGCACGCCCGCCGCGGCGGCGGCCAACCCATCCACCCAGGAGTCGCCCACCACGAGGCCGTGGTCGGGGGCCAGGCGCTTGGCGATCACCCGCCAGCCGTCGGGATCCGGCTTGAGCGCTCCCATGTCGTCGCGGGTGACGACGACGTCGAGGTATGGCAACAGCCCGAACCGCTCGAGCGCGGTCAGGCTGATCGCGCGGGCGTTGTTGGTCCACACCGCCGTGCTCCAGCCGGCGGCGCGGCTGCCCTGCAGCGCCTCGTACGCGCCCGGCTCCAGCGCGGCGTCGTTCAGCGCCCGGCGCTCGTGGTCGAGCGCGACGCCCCACAGCGCCTCCTCCAGCGCGGGCGCCAGGCGGCGGCAATAGGCGAGGAGCTCACCGACCCGGTATCGTTCCCCGCGCGCGGGCAGCGGGCCGTGACAGGATTCGAGCACGGCGCGCATGTCGAGGGCCATCGCAGCCAGGTCCAGCGGGGAACGGACCAGGGTGTGGTCGAGATCGAAGACACACACTCGCACGGTATGGCTAGGATACCGTGCTACGATATTTCCGTCATTATGAGGCGTGCCCTGCCGTTGCTCACGGCGCTCGCTTCGCTTGCCCTCGTCGTCATCTCCGCCACGCCGGCGCCTGCCCTCGACGAGGCGGAACGCCTGTGGCTGGTCGGCGAGCGCGCGGTGGCCGACGGTCTCCACACGCTGGCCCGCCGCACGCTGGAGCGCTTCGTGGCCGCTCATCCCAGGGACAAACGGGT
>DASTFB010000033.1 GCA_035709005.1 Candidatus Methylomirabilota bacterium
CTCGCTACGCCCGGGGCCGGCGGGGCGTGATCTCCGAAGACCACGGCGTGTGGGTGTTCCCCGACACGCACTCGGCGACGCAGGACCCCAGGCCGCAGCACTGCTACAGCGTGCGGTTCACCGCGCGCGAGCTGTGGGGCGCGCAGGGCGGGGCACGCGATCACGTCTACATCGATCTCTTCGACGACTACCTCGACCCGGCATGACGCCTCAGCCCGTCGCGCTCGACGCGCTGCCCCGGATCCCGCGAGACGAGGAGGGGCCGGTGTTCCGGGAGCCGTGGGAGGCCGAGGCCTTCGCCATGGCCGTGCTCCTCCACGAGCGGGGCGTCTTCGCGTGGAAAGAGTTCGCCGAGCGCCTGGCCGCGGAGATCGCTGAGGCCGGGGCCCGGGGCGACGTCGACGATGGCCGGCGCTACTACGAGCACTGGCTGAGCGCGCTGGAGAAGCTGGTGGCCGCCAAGGGGCTGGTTCTCGCCGACGCGCTCAGGACCCGCAAGGATGAGTGGGATCGCGCCGCCCGGGCGACGCCGCACGGCCAGCCCATCGAGCTGCATCGGCTGGCCTGAGCCACTACCCGGCGGCCGCCACGAAGACCGCGAGCCGACGGCGCTTCATCGCGGCGGGCCTGGCCGCGGCCGGAAGCGTCGCCGTGCCGGCCCGGCTTCGCGGGCCCGTCTACGGCCAGCCTTCCGAGACGGCGCGCCCGGCGGTGCCCTGGGGCGTGCAGTGCGGGGAGGCCACGGCGTCGAGCGCGGTGATCTGGAGCGCGACCGATCGCCCGGCCCGCATGCTGGTCGAGTACGCGACCGACGCCCGATTCGGCGGCGCCCGGCGCGTGACGGGCTCCGCCGCTCTCCCCGAGACGGGATACACGGCCCGGGCGCTCCTCACCGATCTGCCGGCCGGACGGGACATCTTCTACCGTGTGGTCTTTCAGGACCTCGGAGATCTCCGAACGCTGAGCGCGCCGGCGAACGGCTCCTTCCGGACGGCGCCGGCCGACGCGCGCTCGGTGAGCTTCATCTGGTCGGCCGACACGGCGGGCCAGGGCTGGGGGATCAACCCCGAGTGGGGTGGCATGAAGATCTACGCAACGATGCGCCGGATGGCCCCCGACTTCTTCGTCCACTGCGGAGACCTGATCTACGCCGACAATCCCATCGAGTCCGAGGTCGCGCTGCCCGATGGACGCGTGTGGAAGAACTTGACGACGCCCGCGAAGGCCAAGGTGGCTGAGACGCTCGACGAGTTCCGGGGCAACTACACGTACAACCTGATGGACGAGCACGTCCGGCGCTTCGGGGCCGAGACCGCCCAGTACGTCCAGTGGGATGATCACGAGGTCACCGACAACTGGTACCCGCAACGGCTCCTGGACGACGAACGCTACACGGTGAAGAGCTGCGCTGTGCTGGCGGCCCGGGCCCGGCGCGCGATGCTGGAGTTCACGCCGCTGGCGCTGGATGCGCGGGACGGCGAACGGCTCTACCGGGCCGTCCGGCGCGGGCCCTTGCTGGATCTCTTCCTGCTCGACACGCGCAGCTACCGGGGCCCCAACTCCGACGATCAGCAGGCTCGGCTCGGCGATGAGGCGCGCCTGCTGGGTGCGGCCCAGAGCCGCTGGCTCGAGCAGGAGCTGCGCGCATCGCGAGCGACCTGGAAGGTGATCGTCGCCGCCGCGCCGCTCGGCCTCATCATCCACCACGACTGGCGCCGCCGGTGGGGTTCCGACGGCGTCGCTCAGGGCGACGGCCCGCCGCGGGGGCGGGAGCTGGAGATCGCCGATCTCCTCCGCTTCATCAAGGACAATGCCGTCCGCAACGTGGTCTGGATCACGGCCGACGTGCACTACTGCGCGACCCACCGGTACGAGCCCGCCCGGGCCCGGTTCACGGAGTTCACGCCGTTCTACGAGTTCGTCTCCGGGCCCCTGCACGCCGGGGGATTCGGCCCCAACGCGCTCGACGACACCTTCGGCCCCCGGGTGGTGTTCGCCCGGCCCCCCGCCCGCGTCAACGCGCCCCCCACCGAGGGCGGTCTCTATTTCGGCCACGTCGCGATCGACGGCCGCAGCGGGGTGATGACGGTCAGCCACCGCGATGTCGCCGGCGCCGTCCTTCACCAGGCCCGGCTCGTCCCGGAGGGGCCGGCGGCGCGGAGCTAGAACCGGATGGAGACCCCCATCAGGATGTGGTGGGTGTTGAGCTTCGTGTCCACCCGCTCCTCGATCGGGCCGAAGTCGGAGTCCTCGTCGGTGTCGATCGGCAGGTAAGTGAAGCGGTACTCGGTGAACACGCCCACGCGGGGGTGGAACTGCCAGGCCAGGCCGGCCCGGACGTCCAGGCCGAGCTCGACCGAGTCGAAGCGCAGCTTGCGCGCGAGCTCCGGACGGAAATCCACGGTTGTGTCGTAGTAGGCGATCGACGGCCCCACACCGACGTACGGCTGCAGCCGTCCTCGGGGGATCTCGTCGGTGGCCAAGAGCGGCAGTCGGAACATCACCAGCACCGAGAACGGCACGATCCGGAACCGCACGTCGGCGGCGTCCGCCTCGAAGGTCGACAGGTCCCCGGCAACCCCGAGCCAGGGGACCGGGTCGATCCAGTAGCCGCCCCGCACGCCGAAGGTGGCCGACAGGTCGAAGTCCGCGTTCCGGGTCGCCTCCGTCTCGGGGCCGCAGACGGCGAAGAAGAACCCCACGTCGCAGTCACGCTGTCCCGCGGTCACCCGCGCCGACTCCGTCTGGGCCGCACCGCCGTACAGGTCGAGGAAGGGCTCGGCCAAGGCAGGACGGCCGCCGAGTAGCACTGCACCGGCGGCGAGGATACCCGCGAGCAGGATGGGCATGACCCTGATGCCACGATCCTGCGCCGGGCTGCCGCGAGGGGTCAAGGAATTGTTGTACACTCCCGTCCCATGAAGTTCTCGCTCCAGCTGCTGCTGACGTTGCGGGACACTCAGACGCACGGCGAGGTGTACGCGCATGCCCTGGAGGAAGCCCGGCTGGCCGAAGCCGTGGGCTTCGATGCCGTGTGGCTGGCCGAGCATCACTTCTCCCCCTACGGGATCTGCCCGTCCCTGGGCGTCCTGGCCGCGGCCATCGCGCGGGAAACGCGCCGGGTGCGCATCGGGACGTCGGTCGTCATCGCGCCCTTCGCTCACCCGCTGCGCATCGCCGAAGAGTGGGCCATGGTCGACATCCTCTCCGAGGGGCGGCTGGAGTTCGGGCTGGGCCGGGGCTACCAGCCCAAGGAGTTCGCCGGGCTCGGGATCTCCATGGAGCACACGCGGGAGCGCTTCGAGGAGTGCATGGAGGTGATCCGCCGCGCGTGGACCGAGGAGCGCGTCGTCTTCGACGGCCGGTTCTACCAGGTGCCGGGGATCACCGTGTTCCCCAAGCCGCTCCAGCGACCGCACCCCCCGCTGTGGACGGCCGCGGTCTCCCCCGACACGTACCGCCTGGCTGCCCGGCGCGGCTTCAAGATCCTGACGGCACCCTCGTTCACGCCCTGGGAAATCTTGAGAAAGAACTACGATGCCTATCTGGACGAGTGGCGGGCGGCTCACGGCGGCGACGGCGGAGCCGAGATCGCCATGAACAAGATCATCTACGTGGCCGAGTCGTCCCGGCGGGCCCGCGAAGAGCTCCGGGAGCCGATCCGCTGGTTCTTCGCCACGCAGGCCGGGCTCATCGCCGACGCCGAGGGCGTGCCCCCCGACCAGTACCGATTCTATCGCCGCGTGCGCGAGAACCTGCTGGCCTTGACCGACGAGCAGGCGCTGGACCAGGCGGCCATCGCCGGCGACGCCGAGGAAGTCGCCGACAAGATCCGGGCCCACCACGAGGCGCTGGGGATCACGCACTTCATGGGCTCCTTTTCGCGCGGCATGGCGGATCAGGCCGCGGTGTTACGCTCCATGCGCCTGTTCGGGGAGAAGGTCCTCCCGCGCTTCGCCGGCGCCTGATCGCACCACCCCGTGGCTGACCTGCGCGAGACCGTCGAGATCGAGACGGGCCGGGCGCCGCAAGCCGCCGTCATCTGGTTGCACGGCCTCGGCGCCGACGGTCACGACTTCGAGCCGATCGTACCCGAGCTCGACCTGCCCCCCACCGTGCCCGTCCGGTTCGTGTTCCCCCACGCGCCACTCCGCGCGGTGACGGTCAACGCCGGCATGGTCATGCGGGCCTGGTACGACGTGCGCGACGCCGGTGGCGAGCGGCGGGAGGACGCGGCAGGCGTGCGCGCCTCGGGCGAGCGGATCGAGGCGCTCATCGCCCGCGAGCGGTCGCGGGGGGTGCCGGCCGCCCGGATTGTGCTGGCCGGCTTCTCGCAGGGCGGGGCCATGGCGCTGCACACCGGGTTACGCCACGGCGAGCGTCTGGCCGGCATCCTGGCGCTATCCTGTTTCCTGCCTCTGGCCGACACGCTGGCCGCCGAGGCCAGCGCGGCCAACCGCGACACGCCGATCTTCCTGGCCCACGGTACCCACGACCCGCTGATCCCCCTCGCTCGCGCCCGGCGCGCGAAGGCGGTGCTCGAGAGCCTGGGCTATCTGGTGGAGTGGCGGGAGTACGCCATGCCCCACGCCGTGTGCGCCGAGGAGATCGCCGACATCGCGGGCTGGCTGCGCCGGGTCCTGACCGGGCCGGCGTGAGCGTTCCCGTCGTCCTGCTCCACGGCTACTCCGACGCCGGTCCCTCCTTTCGCGCCTGGCGCGAGGTGCTGAGCGCCCACGGTTACAGCCCGCGCCGCGTGCACGTGAGCACCTACAAGACTCTCACCAACGAGGTGACCATCCGCGATCTGGCCGAGGCCTTCGATCGCGCGCTGCGCCTGGAAGCCGGGCTGGGCGACGATCAGGCCTTCGACGCCATCGTGCACTCGACCGGCATGCTGGTCATCCGCGCCTGGCTCACCCAGTACGGCGGCCGCGCACGTCGGCTCAAGCGTCTGGTGGGACTGGCTCCCGCCACCTGGGGTTCGCCGCTGGCCCACAAGGGCCGCTCCTGGATGGGCGCGATCTTCAAAGGCAACAAGGACCTGGTCGCTCCCGACTTCCTGGAAGCGGGCGACGCCGTCCTCGATGCGCTGGAGCTGGGGAGCCGCTTCACCTGGGACCTGGCCAGCCTGGACCTGCTCGGCCCCGATGTCTACTACGGTCCCGACGGCCGGACCCCGTGGGTCTTCATCGTGTGCGGCATCGAGTCGTATTCGGGGCTGCGCGCGGTCGTCAACGCCCCGGGCACCGACGGCACCGTCCGGTGGGCAGGCTGCGCGCTGAACACGCGCAAGATCGTCCTCGACCTCACCCGCGCCCCCCGGCGGCGGGCGGCCCGGGACCGGGCCCTCATCGCTCCGTGGCGCCACGTCGACAGCCCGCTCGTGCCCATCGCCGGCGTCAACCACGGGACGATCCTGACCCAACCCGCCAAGGGCGACGGGCTCGTGGATCTCGTGCTGCGCGCGCTCACCGTGTCGACCCGCCGGGAGTACGAGGCCTGGCAGGCCGCCGCGGCCCGGCGCACGGCGGCGGCCCGGGCTCAGCTGCGCGACGAGCGGGGCGAGTGGCAACAGTTCGTGGTGCGCGCCCTGGACGAGCGCGGAGATCCCATCCCCGACTACCACCTGCAGCTGGTGACGCGCGACGAGAACCCCTTGCGGGAGACGGCCGCCTTCGAGACCGAGGTGCACGCCTACCAGACGGACCCCAGCTTTCGCTGCTTTCATCTCGACCTGCGCCGGCTCCGGCGGATCGACCGTGGCCGGCTTCGGGTCCGCGTGCTCGCCTCGTCGGGCTCGACGCTGGTCACCTATACCGGCTTCGGAAGCGAGAAGCTCACCGCCGCCGGAGCCCAGGCCGACGGCAAGTGGGACGCCCAGCTCGACATGGGGCGGGTGCTGGGCGACGAGCGGGTGAAGCTCTTCTATCCGCTCACCACGACGATGCTCGAGCTGCGGCTGGACCGCGAGCCGCTGCCCCTCGGCACCCGCACGCCGCCCGCGATCTTCCGCTTCGTCGGCCTCGACGCCCTCCCTCCGCCGCCCCCGCCGCCGCGCGTGGATCCCGACCGCATCCAGGCGCCGTGACGCTCTACACCAGCGGCCAGGGGTAGCGGTAGGCGCCGTCGTCCTCGGGGAAGCGAGCGGCCTTGACCAGCGCGCGCGCCCGCCTCAGCAGGGCCTGCCGCTCGAGCGGGTCGAGCAGCTCGGCCAGGGCGGCGGGCAGTCCCGCCCGTTGCAGGCGCCTGACGTCGCCGAGGATCGGGCCCGGGACCGCCGTGCCGCCGAAGTCCCAGATGACGGTGCGGAGCTTGGGCTCGGCATGAAAGGTCAGCGCGTTGTCGATGGCCCAGATCCGGCCGTCCGGCCCCAGCAGGCAGTGACCGCTCTTGCGGTCGGCGTTGTTGGCGAGCAGATCGAAGGCGCAGATCCGCTGCAGCCGGTCCTGGTGGCTCTCCGCTTCCCGTAGCGTGAAATAGTGCTCGGCGAAATCGGCCTGCACGAATTCCTGAAGCGACCCCTCGCCGAACGGTCCCTCGCGCAACACGGTGGGCGGCACGACGGCCCAGCCCAGCGCCTGGGACAGCTCCCAGGCCGCGACCTCGCGACGGAACAGGCTGGGTGGAAAATCCCACAGCGGCCGCTCGCCGCGGCCCGGCTTGTAGACGGCGAGCAGTGCCGTCCCTCCGGCCGTCACCTCGACGAGGTATGTCGCGTTGCTGCTGCGGGGCATCCGTCCCCGCACCGTGATCTCGCCGCGGGCGAGCAGCTCCAGCGTCTCAGCGGTGGAGGTGCCCATTGCTACGGGGACAGACGTGTCCGGACGGATCCATGGGCAAGGCGCAGAGCACGCACTCCGGGCGGCCCGCTTCCATGAGCTCGCGGGCCCGCTCCACGAAGGCCGCGGCCTGGGCCCGGGTGATGAGAAAGCGGGCCCGGGCCCCGGCCTCCTCGGCGGCTTCGGCCTCGGCGGTGGCTTCGCCGGCCACGCTGACCTCGGCCTCGAGCCCGGGCTCTTCGGGCTCGGCCTCGCCCTCGACGGGATCCTCGGCCTCGTCCTCGATGAGCTCGCGCGCCTCCACGACGATCCGATCGCCATCGGCGTCGTAGCCGGCGGCGATCGAGCGCACCGCCCAGGCCGGCTCCAGGGGCTGCAGGAGCGTGGCCTCGGGCGGCGCCTCGCTCGTCGCGGTCGCCAGGCTGGCCAGGAGCGTCGCGAGGTACTCGCCGAGCGCCCGGACCTGCTCCTTCTCGCACTTCAGGGTGCAGACCTGGCCATGCTGCCGACCCTGCATGTAGAAGACGCGCTGGCCCGGCTCGCCGACGGCGCCGGCGGTGAAGTGATCGGGATTGTCGAGCTCGAACGAGTCGCTCACGCCCGCCCCAGCCAGGTGAGGTCGCCGTCGCCCGAGTTCAGGGTGAGCACGCGTGGTCCGTCGGGCCCGTAGGCGATCGCCGTGACCGACGCCGGCGCGATGACGATACGCTGGAACAGATCGAGCGGCGCGCCCACCGCCTGCGCGGCGGCGGCCTTGATGGGATCGGCGTGAGAGACGGCGATGATCGTCGCTCCCGGGTGGCGGGCGATCAGCGCGGTGAGGGCGCCCGTCACGCGCGCTTGCATCTGGGCGAACGACTCGCCACCCGGAAAGCGGAACCCGCTGGGGTGGCGCTGGACCGCGGTCCACTCTCGCTTGCGTCGCGCCCGGGCCAGCGAGATGCCCGTCCACGCGCCCACGTCCAGCTCGCTCAGACCAGCCTCCACGCGCAGGCCCACGCCGCGGGCGCGGGCGATCGGACTCGCCGTCTCCCGGGCCCGCTCGAGGGGCGAGGAGTAGACGGCGGCCACCCGGGGCAGGCGCGCCAACCGCCGCGCCACGCCCTCGGCCTGGCGCCGACCCTCGTCGCTCAGGTGCAGCCCGGGCGCCCGGCCCGGAAGGCGACGACCGGTGGAGCCGGTGAGCGCGTGGCGCACGAGGAGCACCAGGGTGGGGCGGATCGCCGAGCGCCTAGGCGAGGCTTCGGCGGCGGGCGGTGACGTAGTCGACCACCACGTACTCACCGAGCCGGTCAGGGGCGGCAAAGAAGGCGCGGCCGCGGTTGAGGCGGGTCATCTCCTCGACGAACGCGGTCAGCCACGGGGTCCGCTCCAGCATGAAGGTGTTGATGGTGATGCCGTCACGGGTGCAGCGCCGCACTTCGCGTAGCGTCTCCTCGACCGTGCGCCGGGTCGGGGGGTAGGCGAAGTCCGCCACGTCGCCCTCCATGTGGGCGGTCGGCTCGCCGTCGGTGACCATGATGATCTGCCGGGTGCCGCCCGCGTGGCGGGCCAGCAGTCGGCGGGCCAGCATGAACCCCGCGTGCATGTTGGTGCCGACGTTCCACTCGCTCCACGACAGCGCGGGCAGCTGGTCGGGCGTGAATTCCCGCGCGTAGAGCGAGAAGCCCACGATGGACAGCGCGTCCCGGGGGAACTGGCTCCGGATGAGCGCGCTCAGCGCGAGCGTCACCTTCTTGGCCGGCAGGAAATACCCGTTGTTGAGCATGGACCGGCTCATGTCGAGCATCACCACCGTCGCGGCCCGGCTGCGCAGCTCGGTGCGGAACACCTGGAAGTCACCCGGTTCCAGCGCGACCGGCGTGCCCGGCCCGCGCCGCTCGATCCCGCGCATCACCGTGCCCTTGAGGTCGAGGAGGAAGGGGTCGCCGAACTCGTAGGCCTTGCTCTCGTCCATCGGGTCGCCACCGGCGCCCCGGCGGGCCACGGCGTGGCCGCCCACGCGGTCGCGCTTCAGGCGGAGGAAGATCTCGCGCAGCGCTTTGTCGGCGATTTTCCGGATGGCTCGCGCTGTCAGCCTCAGCTCGTCGCCATCGCGTTCCAGGTACCCGGCCTCCTCCAGCTTCCGGGCGATCTCCTTGAGCCGCTCCAGGTCCTCGGCGGCGTCCTCCCCGAGCAACCGCTCCAGGCGCTCCCGGGGAATGGCCTGCAACTCCTCCAGCGCCCGCACGTCCTTCAGCTCGCGCTCGAGCTGGTCCAGCTCCTGCAGCTCCTCCATGACCCGCATGGCCTCGGCGAGCGTCATCTCCTCGTCGCCCCGGAAGGGATAGCGCTGGACGAGGTTGTCCATCGGCAGGAGCTCGCTCAGGTGCATCGAGAGCTGGGAGAGGGCGGCCTCCAGCCGCTCATCGCGCATGAACAGCGAGCGCATCAGCTCGTCGAGCTGACGGCGCTGCCCGGGCGACAGGCTGCGGAGCAGCGACTGCATCCGGGCCATCTGCTGGCCGAGCTGGTCCAGGAGCTGATCGAGGCTCTCCGCGCCCGGGAACCGATCGCCCCACTTCCGGCGAAAGGCCTCGAAGTCGGGCTCCCGGCCCTCGGCCCGCTCGCGCAGCATGCGGTTGAGGTCCTGGAGCATCTCCCGCAGCGACTTGAGATCGGCGGGCGTCAGGCCCGAGAGCGCCCGCTGCATGCCCTGCAGGAAGGGCTGCAGCGCCTGCTCGCGGAGGGAGGCCAGCAGCTCCTCGAACTTGCGGCGGGCGTCGGGATCCACGAAATCGTACTTCTGTAGCTCCCGGATTCGCCCGGCGGGGTCGGGCGGCAGCGCATCCAGCGCTTCGCGGTTACGAGCGGCGAGACGCTCGAACTTGCCGGCCGGCCCCGGGGGGACGTCGCCCCGTTGGGCGCCCTGGCGCATCTCGCTCAAACGGCGCTCGATTCCCTCGCGCTCGGTGCGGACGATGTCGTCCAGTCGGCGCTTGATATCGTCCAGGCTGGAGCCGAGATCGTAGCGACCCAGCCGTTGCTGGCGGCTCTGCCGCAGCCTCTCCAGGAGGTCCTTGAGCCCGGGCAGCCGCTGTCCCTGCGGGGGCTGCAGCCCCTGGCGCATCAGGCGCTGCAGCGCGGTGCGGAGGTCGCCGTGGGAGAGCACATCGTCCGCCATCTCCTCCAGCACGGCGTCGGCATCGAGCTCCGGCAGGTCTTGCGATCCATCCCAGCGCGAGTAGCGGATGAGCACCGGCTCAGCCCCGATAGCGGGCGTGCCCGGACTGGAGGTCCTTGTTCAGCTTGCGATTGAGGTGCAGACCTTCCAGGACGAACTCCATGGCGGCCGCCAGGCTGGCGGGATCGGCGGCGCCCAGCTTGGCGGCGGCCGCCCGTAGGGGCGCGATCTCGCCGAGCTGTCGCACGTACTCGCTGGTGGGCATCATGTCGGAGACCTGCACGGTGAACCCGTTCTGGAAGGCCGCCACGACCGGCTCCAGCTCGGCGGCCGCGAAGCTACGGTTGAAAACGTTGAGCACGGCCCGCTGCACGAGCTTGCTCAGCACCTTGTCCTCGCTGGCGTCGCCGACCGCCTCCAGCTCGATCTTGCCCGCCGTGGAAGCCACCAGCGCCCCGAGATCGCTCATCCGGGGCACTGCTTCGCCCTCGCCCAGCCGCACGGCCCGCTTGAGCGCGCTCGAGATGAGATTCTCGTAGTTGCAGATGGTGACCCGCACCGACACGCCCGAGCGCTGGCTGATCTCGTTGGACCGCCGGGCCAGATGCGTCAGCTCGGCCACCACCTGCTTCATGTAGTCGGGGCTGCGCGTCTCCACGCCGTCGGTGGGGAAGGCGGTGCGCTCGGCCTCCATGATGTGGATCTCGTCCTGGAGCCGCCGGGGGTAATGCGTCCGGATCTGCGAGCCGAACCGGTCCTTGAGCGGCGTGATGATCCGGCCCCGGTTCGTGTAGTCCTCAGGGTTGGCGCTGGCCACCACGTAAAGGTCCAGGGGCAGCCGGACCTTGTAGCCGCGGATCTGGACGTCGCGCTCCTCCATGATGTTGAGGAGGCCGACCTGAATGCGTTCGGCGAGATCGGGCAGCTCGTTGATGACGAAGATCCCGCGGTTGGTGCGGGGCAGGAGGCCGTAGTGGATGGTCAGCTCGTCGGCCAGATACCGGCCTTCGGCGACCTTGATGGGGTCGACCTCGCCGATGAGATCGGCGATCGTGATGTCGGGCGTGGCCAGCTTCTCGCCGTAGCGCCGGTCCCGGCTGATCCACACGACCTCGGCCCGGTCGCCCTTCTCGGCCAGGCGCACGCGGCAGGCCGGACAGATGGGGGCCAGGGGATCATCATTGATGTCGCACCCGGCTAGCGCGGGCACCGTCTCGTCGAGCAGGCCCACCAGCGCGCGGGCGATGCGCGTCTTGGCCTGGCCACGCTCGCCCAGGAAGATGATGTCCTGCCCGCTCATGACGGCGTTCTCGATCTGCGGGACGACGCTGTGATCGTAGCCGACGATGCCGGGCAGGAACGGCTCGTCACGGCGCAGTCGCGCCATGAGATTGTCGCGCAGCTCCTGCTTCACCGACCGGCGGCGATAGCCGCTTTCGCGAAGTTCTCCGACCGTGCGGGCGCTCGCCATGAAGTTCCTCGTCACTATGCGACCGCGCGGAGGCTCTGTCAACACAGAGGCGGTCGCCTGGCGTATGATCCCCGCGTGTCCGTCGCCCAGCCCAACCCAACGCGAGGAGCCTGCGCATGACCGTGCCCGTGGATCCCAACGAGGTCCTCATGACCGGAGAGAACTCGTTCGTCCGGCTCAGCCCGGACGGCGGCAAGACCCAGACCGAGCGCTTCAGCCACTGGCGCGTGCTGTGGTGCCCCGCCGGCGTGGGCCATGTGCTCTCGGTGCACAGTCGCCTGCTCGGCGAGGAGGTCCGCGTCTACAGCGACAACATCGCGGTGGCCCGGTGGCTGCAACGCACGATCGAAAGTCTTCTCTACCCGCCGTTCGCGGACACCTCGCTGCCGGTCCTGCCCGCGCGATTCGAACGCGCGGGGGATCCCCGCTCGTCCGCCACCGAGACCGTCACCGGCGCCGCGGACACCGTCCGTCTCACGTGGTACGACTTCATCGAGCCCTTCGTGCTCACCGCTCCGCCCGGCTTCAACAACCGGCCTCTCGGGGTCTTCAGCACGTTCTTTCCGGCGCGGGCCGCCCAGGCCGAGATCAACGGGCGCATCGCCGCCGGGCAGCCGTGGGCCGAGATGCGGGGCGATCGCCAGGGCTCGAGCTGCTGTCTGGCCTGGTCGGAGAGTTGGGTCCGGCCGCGCAAGTAGTGGACGCTCCCGTGTCACGAGGACACGCGGCCAGCCGGTGGCGTGGCTTCCGCGGCCGTCCTCGACATCGGGTTTGGTGAGGCGGCGCCCTCACTTAGTGGCCGGCCAGCGGGTTGGCGTGTGAATTGCTCGGATGCCGTTCGCCATGCCTGCGGCTCCCAGCGCCCGCAACATCCGTCTGGTGCGCGCCCGCCGCCTCGCCTCGCACGCGAGCCTGCTGCTCGTCGTGGCCCTGGTCGTCTTCTGGGTCCTGGCTCGCCAGCACGCGCTGCGCATGGACGCCATCTTCTTTCAGCCGTCCTGGCAGGGCATCCGAGGACTGATCGCCTACGCCACGGGCGCCTACGGCTCGGCGGCCGGCGCCTATCGCGCCCACCTGCGCGGTGTCGTGGAAGCCGGGGGTACCGCCGGCGATCCCTGGACCGACGCCGTGCTGGTCGGCCGGCTGGATCGAGCCGAGCTCCTCGCGCGCGCCGAGATCGCCCGCGGCGCCGACCAGGTGACTCCGGCGCTGGCGCTCGGCGAGATCGCGCTGGGGCGCGGGCGCCCCGACGACGCCCGTCGCCATCTGGAGCGGGCGCTGCGGACCTGGCCCGACCATCCCGACGTCCTGCTCCTGGCCTCAGTGGCGGATGTCGTCCGTGGCGCCGACGACGAGGCCGTGCTGGCCGTGCGGCGTGCCCTGCGCGGCGAACCGGCGGCGCCGCACCCGGTACCTTTCCTGAGGATCCTCGCGCTGCTCGGCGAGCTCGATGCCGACGGGCAGGCGTCGCGGCGCCTGGCCCTGCGCACCCTGTACCACCTCTATCTGTTTCGCTTCGACCCGTCCCAGGCCCGGTCGGTCGTCACCTACGCCGAGCGCGCCCTGGCGGCAGGCGACCGGCCGGCCGACGCCTCCATGGCCCTGGGTGTCCTCCACGCCCGCCAGGGCCAGCGCGACCGCGCGTTGAGCGAGCTTCAGCGGGCCACGCAGACCGATCCCCGCCACGCCGAGGCCTATCGGCTGGCGGCCTCGCTCTACGGCGAGCGAGGAGATCTGGCCGGCCAGTACCGCATGGCCCGCGCCGCCTTCGAGGCCGCCCCCGACGACCCGGTGTACCTCGAGGCGCTCGACCACCTCGTCGCCGAGCGCCTGGGCGACCCCCGCGTGATCGTCGAGGTGATGGAGCGGGCGCTGGAGTTCCCGGTCCACCGGCTTCGGGCTCATCGCCGACTGGGCCACGCCTACGCGTTCATCGGCGACGAGGAGCGGTCGCTGTCGCACTACCGCGCAGCCATCGAGCTGCAGCCGGGCGATGCGGTGCTGCACGAGCAGCTCGGCCTGGCATTGTTTCGCCTGGGGCGCACGGAACAGGCCATGGAGGCGTATCAGCGCGCGATGGCGCTGGCCCCCGAGGATCCGGCCCCCCGCCGGCTGCTCGGCGACCTCTATCGCTTCACGGGGCGAGATCGGGACGCGGTTCGCGAGTACCAGCTGGCACTGGGGCTAG
Organism: Candidatus Methylomirabilota bacterium; assembly: GCA_035709005.1. Taxonomy (NCBI): domain Bacteria; phylum Methylomirabilota (SeqCode); species Candidatus Methylomirabilota bacterium. The sequence continues at coordinate 13,605 of DASTFB010000033.1, forward strand.
GTGCGGGCGTGGAGGGCCTGGCCAAGCTCTGTGACACGCACTACGCGCTGCTGGCCCTGCAGGAAGCGTTGATCTGCTACGAGACGATCCTCGAGCTCGACTCCCAGAATCTGTTCGCCAAGGGCGTGGTTCCCGAGATCAAGATGATGCTGGGCGAGCGGCCGGGGCAATGACCGCAGACCTGCTGCGCCGCGCCTGGAGCTCGATCCTCTTCCCGCACGCCCTGCTCGGGATCCTGGCCCTGGCTGCGTTCCACGCCCAGAGCACGTATCGCATCCCCAACCTCCTCGGCGTGCTGGCCCTGCCCGTGGTGGGCGTCACCCTGGCCGCGCTGAGCATGGTGATCCTGCTCACCCGCCTGGGCGATCGGGCGGTCCGGAAGGCCGGCCACGGTCACCGGACGCTGCTGCGTCTCGTGGTGCTCGTGGCCCTGCCGCTGGCCGCCGGCTCGCTCCTCGTTCCCGTCGGTATGGCCGACCGCGCCCTGAGAATGTTGCTGGTCTCCGGCTCCCTGGCCATCGCGTACCTGACCGCCGTCACCGGCGTCGCCCGTATGGCAGCGCCCTCGCTGGTGGGGGGCGTCGGTCGCGCGCTGCGCGCCGTCGAGCACGTCCTGCTGCTCATCGTCGGCGCCTTCGTGCTCTACGGCCTGGTGTGCTACGTCAACGGGGCGTTCGATCGCTCGGCTCCGGTCGAGGTGCACACGCAGGTGGTCCACATCGGTCGCGCCGAAGCTGCCTTTCACGAGGTCTTGCGGTACGCCTGGACCGACTTCTGGTCGTGGACGCCGTCCGGGGGCGCCGAGCGCGTGCTCCTGTCGGCGTCGGAGCGGGCGACGCTCTGGCCTGGCCAGGGGGTGATCATGGACGTCAGGGCCGGCGCGCTCGGCATCCCCTGGGTGACGCGGGTGCGGAGGGACGAAGAATGGCAGTACCGCCGGGTGCTGGAGATCGCGCCTACGGCGGCGGGGGCCAGGAAAGCGCTCGTCGACCTCTACATCGCCCGGGGCCGCTGGCCGGAAGCCGCCGCCGCGGCGCTGGAATACCGGCGTCACTACCCCAAGGACTACGAGTACCTGCGCCGGGTGGCCAGCACGTTGATGTTCGTCGGTCAGGAGGCCGCGGCGGTGGCCCTCGTCGAGCCCTTCGCCCGGGACTCGGCCCACCCCGAGGTGCTGACCATGGCCGGCTGGGCATTGCACCGCGCCGCCTGGCGGACGGCGCCGGCGACGCCGGGCGGGTCCCTGCCGGAGCAGAGCGCCCGCGGCATCGCCATGCTGGAGAGGTCCAGTCAACTCGATCCCGGCAACCTCTGGACCCAGTACTACCTGGGTTGCGCCTATCGCGACGTCGGACGGCTACCGGAGGCGATCGCCGCCTTCCAGCGCGTGCTGGATCGCGTGCCGATCCACGCCGACGCTCAGCGGCAGATCAGCGCGCTCCGGGGACGGCTCAAGGCGTCGGCGCCGGCTCCGGCCGCGCTCCAGTAGAGCTCAGCGCGCTCGCGAGGCTGCGCGGCGCCAGCGAAACCAGATGATGACGAGCGCGATGACGATCACGCCGACCACCACGCCGACGCGTCCAACCCACTGCTCGGCGATCCGCCAGGACGCCCCCAACAGGTAGCCCAGGGAGACGAGCGCGACGGCCCACAGCACGGCCCCCACGATGTTGAAGGCGAGGAACCGCAGATACGGCATCCGCGACGAGCCGGCCACGAAGGGAGCCAGGGCCCGGACGAACGCGATGAAGCGCGAGAAGAGGACGGTCTTGCCGCCGTGGCGCTCGAAGAGCTCGTCCAGGAGTTGCAGCCGGCGCCGGTGGAGGCCGAAGCGATTGCCGTGGCGCAGGAGCCAGGGGCGCCCCAGCCGGCGGCCGAGCTCGTAGCCGATGCTGTCCCCGAGCACCGCACCGGCTGCAGCGACCGCGATCGTCTCGGGCAGCTCGAGCACCCCTTCCCAGGCCAGGAAGCCGGCGATCAGCGCGATGGTGTCGCCGGGGACGAAGAGGCCCACGAACGCCGAAGATTCCAGGGTCGCGGCCACGAAGAGCAGCGCGTAGGACCAGGAGCCGACCCGGGCGAGTAGCTCCAGGAGATAGTCGACCATCTCCCTACGTCGGGACGAGGAATACGCGGGTGCGTCGAACCTCGATGCCTTCTGCCGGCCCGTGACCGGGGCGGGCCACCACGAGGCGCAGGCGCCGGCGCGCCGTCACGATCACCGCTTCGGCGCGGTCGGGCACCACGTACCAGGCCCGGTCACCCGGGCGCAGGTGCCGGCTCACGCGGACGCCGACGGCGCCGCTCACGGGACGCCAGCGCAGCCGCAGCGGCGGCACGAGCGCGAGCAGCCCGGCCACCGCCGCCGACAGCACCATCTGCGCCTGCAGGGGGAGCGTGAGCGCGGAGGCCAGCAAGGCCCAGAGCGCGAGCCAGGCCCCCAGCGCGTCGAGCCACCGGAGGTAGCGGACACGTGAAGCCCAACGTGCGACCGCGTCAGGGAGGGGTCGGATCGGCGTGCGCATCGGAACCGTCGCCCCTTCATTATGACAGCGGCCAGCGCTCGGCTCTGACCTTTCTGATTCGCGGCCCGCTCATCTCGACGACGGTCCAGCGATAGCCGCCGGCCGTCGCCGAGGCGCCCCGCGCCGGCACCGTCTGCAGCGCGTGCAGGATGAAGCCAGCCAGCGTCGAATAGTCCGCGGACTCGGGCAGCTCGGCCCCGAGGGCCTCGCGAACCTCGTCGAGCGGGGCCGCGCCGTCCACCAGGTAGGAGCCGTCGGGGAGTCGGGAGACGTAGGCGGGCGTCGACTCGTCCTCTTCGCGAATCTCCCCCACGATCTCCTCGAGCACGTCTTCGATCGTGACCAGCCCGGCCAGGCCGCCGTACTCGTCCACGACCAGTGCGATGTTCTGGCGGGCGCGCTGGAACTCCTGCAGGAGGGCGCTGATCCGCGCGGTCTCCGGCACGAACAGCTCCGGGCGGGTGAGCTCGGCCAGGTTGATGGGGCGGCCGAACGCCACCGTCCGGATCAGGTCCTTGATGGTCACGATCCCCGAGAGGTGCTCCAGCGAGCCCCGGTACACGGGAATCCGCGACTTGCCGATCTGCGCCACGCGGGGGAGGATGTCCTCGGCCGGGGTGTCGATGTCCACGCCCAGCACGTTCACGCGCGGCACCATGATCTCGCGCACCGTCGTGTCCGCGAACTCGAAGACGTTGTGCACCAGCTGCTCCTCCATCTTCTCGAACACCCCCTTGGCGGCGCCCTCCCGGAGCAGGTACTTCACGTCCTCCTCGGACACGAATGGCGACTGCGGCGTGGCGCCCTGGCCGAGCAGCCGGAGCACGACCGTGGTCGAGACAGCCAGGAAGCGGACGAGGCCGGAGACGATGCGGCTGATCCATGCGATCACGGGCGCAGCCCGGCAGGCCAGGGCCTCGGGGTTCCGGAGGGCGAGCGCCTTGGGGGTCAATTCGCCCAGGATCAGCGCGAAGTAGGTGATGGCGAGGATGGCCATGCCCAGCGCTACCGGCCGCGCCCAGGTCGGGGCACCGGGGATAGGCAGGGCAGCGAGCCACGGCGCCACCTTCTCGGCCGCTGCGGCGCCGCCCACCGCCGAGGCCAGCGCGCCGACCAGCGTGATGGCGATCTGGATCGTGGCCAGGTAGGTCTCGGGGGACTCCTTGAGCTTGATCGCCGTGCTGGCGCCGGACACTCGCCGGGCGCGCAGCTGCGCGAGCCGGGCGATGCGGGAGGAGACCAGCGCGATCTCGGATGCGGCGAAGAACCCGTTGGCCAGGATCGCAACGAACACGAGCATGAGTTGGACCCACAAGGTATCCATGCCGGTATTATGTGGGGGGAGGAGCCGCCATGCTGGGTCGCGTCAAGGTCGCCATGGTCAAGCACTACGTCCTGGGTACTACGCTCGTTCCACCGTTCCCGGCCGGGCTCGAGCGGGCCGTGTTCGGGCTCGGCTGCTTCTGGGGCGCGGAAAAGGTGTTCTGGACGCTGCCCGGGGTCTTCACGACGGCCGTTGGCTACGCCGGCGGCTACACGCCCAACCCCACCTACGAGGAAGTGTGCAGCGGCCTGACCGGTCACGCCGAAGTGGTGCTCGTCGTGTTCGACCCGCAGAAGACGCGTTACGAGACGCTGCTCAAGACGTTCTGGGAGAGCCACGATCCCACCCAGGGCATGCGCCAGGGCAACGACGTGGGAACCCAGTATCGCTCGGCGATCTACGTGGCCTCGCCGCAGCAGCGGGCGCAGGCCGAGGCCTCGCGCGACGCCTATCAGCACGCGCTGTCCCAGGCCCGCTACGGACGCATCACGACGGAGATCGCCGAGGCCTCCGAGTTCTACTACGCCGAGGACTACCACCAGCAGTACCTGGCGAAGAACCCGCGCGGGTACTGCGGGCTGGGGGGCACCGGCGTCGCGTGCCCGAGCGGGGTCGCGGTGTCCTAGTGGCGGTCGACCCGGTGCGTCCCCGGAGCGCCGCCGGCCAGGAGCACGGCGAGGCCGGCCAGGACCAGCGCCGCCGTCAGGATCCAGAACACCGGCTCGTAGCCACCCAGCGCCGTCTGTAGCCAGGCGGCCCCGACCGGCCCGATCGCGCGCGCGCCGTTGGCGCCGAGCGCGATGGCGCCGGCGATGGCCCCGTAGTGCCGGGGTCCGAAGAGTTCGGCGATGATCGTGGCCCGCGCCAGGGTCGACATGCCGTTGGCGCCGCCCAGCATGACGACCATCGGCACGAGCGTCGGCAGCCGGCTCGCCAGCGCCAGCTGGGCCAGCCCGGCGGCCTGGACGAGGAAGATCGCCGTGGTCATGCCATGGTGTCCGAAGCGCGTGGCCAGCGGCGCGAACACGAGCCGGGCCGGGACCTGCATCGCGCCCATCCAGCCGATCATCACCGCCGCCACCGTGGGCGAGTAGCCGCGGTCGCTGAGGTAGGGAATCATGTGGACGGTGACGGAATTGACCGTGAAGTTGCCCACGAAGAAAGCAGCGGCCAGGACCCAGAAGACCGTCGTCGCGGCGGCGGCGCGCAGCGTGAGGCCCGGCACGTCGACGCGCTCGGCGCCCGCGCCCCGCGCCGCCTCGGCGGTGCGGGGAGGGCGCCGAAGCACGAGGGCGTGCAGCGGGATGGTCAGCACCGCCAGGATGACTGCCAGCACCAGCAGCGCCGAGCGCCACCCCAGCCATGAGACCAGCCAGGCCTCGATGGGCATGAAGATCGTGCTGGCGAACCCGGCGACGATGGTGACGGTGAGCAGCGCGCGGTCGCGGTGACGTCCGGGGAACCACCCGACCACCGCGGCGAAGGCCGGCTCGTAGAGCGTGGCGGCCATGACCAGGCCCATCACGGCCCACACGGCGTAGAGCGCGAGCAGGCTGTCGACCCGTGACCACGCCACGACCATGAGCGTGCCCAGACAGGAGCCGAGGCTCATGAGCCCGCGTGCTCCGTGCCGATCGATCCACCGCCCCACCGGCAGGCCGGCGACGGCGGCCAGGCCCATGCCCACCGAGAACGCTCCGGTGATCGCCACGCGCGAGAAGCCGAGCTCGGTTTCCATCGGGCGCAACATCACCGGGAACCCGTAATAGATGATTCCCCACGTCACGGTCTCGCTGATGCAGAGTGCGGCGACGACGATCCAGCCGTAGGGCGGGCGGGGCACGATCGCGCACTGTAGGCGCCAGGCTGGACGCGCGTCAACTAGTCCGGCATGGTATCTTGACGGCTATGTCGCAGCTTCACGTGCGCTTCCTCGTGCTCGCCATCGCCCTCTTGACCTTCGTGCCGACGGCGCCCGCCGCCGGCGGCGAGATCCAGGGCTACGTCGTGCTGGGCGGGCCGGTGCCGCCGGCGAAGAAGGTGCCGGTGACGATCGACCAGTACGTGTGCGGCAAGGAGAAAGACGCCGGCGACCTCGTCCTGTCGGCCGCCCGCGAAATCCAGAACGTGGTGGTGTGGCTGCAGAATCCGCCGCCGGGCGCGCCGTCGCCCGTCGCGGCCTCGACCCCGCAGATGGACCAGAAGGAGTGCGTGTTCGTTCCGCGGGTCGTGCTGGCGCCCGCGGGCGGGACCGTAGAGTTCCTCAATAGCGATCGGTTGCTGCACAATCTGCACGGCGCGCCCAAAGCGAACAACCCCTTCAACCGCACCCAGCCCAAGGGGCGCACGATCGCCATCGCCTTCGCCCGGCCCGAGATCATCCGGATCGATTGCGACCTGCATTCCTGGATGCGGGGCTGGGTGGTGGTCGCCGACCACCCGTTCTACGCCATCACCGACGCCACCGGCCGCTTCAAGTTCGACAACGTTCCGCCGGGCCAGTACACGCTGCAAGTGTGGCACGAGCGGCTCGGGCGCCGGACGAGCACGCTCACCGTCAGCGGCGACGCCCCCACCCCGGTGAACATCGACCTTCGGGCTCGCTGAACGCCTTCGAGCGGCGGCTTTGCCGCCGCAATCCTGTCCGGGGGAGGCTCGGAGGGGGCCGTCGAGGCCCCCTCCGATTAAGATCACGGGGTGACGGCGATCTTCTTGGAGGTCTCCCAGGCGGCCGAGTGAGTGGGCTCGGCCTGAGCCCGCAGCATCCCGCCCTCGTCGAGCGCGATGGTGAACGTCACCTGGGGCGCCGAGAAGACCGGATGCAGGTACGCGCGGCTGATCTCGACGCCATCCTTGTAGAGGGCGATGTACCGGATGAAGTGCTCGGCCAGCGAGGGATGCCGATCGCCGGCGCCGATGCTCACGGTGACGTCGAACCACTGGCCCCGCTTCACCGAGTCCGGCGCCTTGATGGCGGGGGTGTGCTTGGGGTCATAGCTCGACCGGGTCTGTTTGAACTCCGGCGTGAACTGCTCCTCCTGTCCGCCGTACACCGCCTGGGAGCCGGCGGTGAGCAGCCACACGGCCGCCGTGGCCGCCCCCAACGTTCTCCCGAGTGTCCACCGCATGATGCAGCGCCTCCTCTGGCCGGATCAGTTTTCGGGCACGAACTTGCGGATGAGCGCCAGCAGGTCCCGGGGGCTGTAAGGCTTGGCCAGATAGCCCGAGGCCCCGGCCGCCATGGCCCGCTGGTCGTCGCCGCTGAGGGCGAACGAGGTCACGACGATGATCGGGATGTCGGCCGTCGCCGGCTCCGCCCGGAGCGCGCGGGTGACGTCCAGCCCCGACATGCGCGGCAGCTGGACGTCCATCAACACCAGGTCGGGACGATCCTGGCGGACCAGGGCCATGGCCGCCTCGCCGTCGGGCGCCTCCAGCAGCCGGTACGAGGTCCGACTCAACAGCTGGCGCACGATCTTGCGGTTGTACTCGTTGTCCTCCACGTAGAGCACGGTTTTCTGGTTCATGATGCCTTGTCCACCTCCAGGGGGATGGAAAACCAGAACATCGAGCCCTTGCCCAGTCGACTCTCGACCCCGATGCGTCCGCCGTGCAGCTCGACGAACTTCTTGGTGATGCTGAGCCCCAGGCCGGTGCCGCCGTACTCCCGGGTGACGGTCGCATCGACCTGCCGGAACTCGCCGAACACGTTCTCCAGCTCCTTCTCCGGAATCCCGATGCCGGTGTCGGAGACCCGGTAGACCAGGTCGTAGCCCTCCTGGCTCACGCTGATCTCCACGCGGCCCTCCCGGGTGAACTTGATGGCGTTGCCGGCCAGGTTCAGCAGGCACTGGGTGATGCGCCGGCCGTCGCCGCGGGCCATGGGCAGGTCCGGCGGCACCCGGGTCGCGAATTCCAGCCCCTTCTCGGCGGCCAGCGAGCGCAGCGAGGCGCGGACCGATTCCACGACGTCGGCCACCGCGTAGGTGTCGACGACCAGCTCCAGGCGACCGGCCTCGATCTTCGAGAGATCGAGGACGTCGTTGATCAGCCGGAGCAGGTGCCGGCCGTTGGCCTGGATGTCGGCCAGCGGCTCCCGGAGGTCGGCCGGCACGTCGCCGTACAGGCCATCGAGCAGCATCTCGGTGAAGCCCAGGATGGCGTTCATCGGGGTCCGCAGCTCGTGGCTCATGTTGGCCAGGAACTCCGATTTGGCCCGGCTGGCCTGCTCCAGGCGCTCGTTCAGGCGGCGGAGCTCGGCGGCTCCCTGCTCCTGCTCGGCGACCAGACGCTGCAGCTCCCGGCTCATGCGGTTCATCCGCTCCGCCAGGTCCCCGAACTCGTCGCGGTTGGCGACGCTGATCGTGGTGCCGAGCTCGCCCCCGGTCACCCGGGCCAGGAAGGCGTCGGCTTCGCGGACCGGCAGCACGAACGACCAGGAGATGACGAAGCCCAGGATCAGAGCCAGGATGACCGCGGCCACGGCGAAGGAGGCCGCGACCACCAGGGACCGCTGGTTGGCGGCCTCCACCGCGCCACGCAGGCCGTCCATGCGTGCCTGCTCGGCTTGCACCAGCCGCCCCACGAGGGTTTCGATCTCGCGGTAGACGCGGTCCTCGCGGCCGAGGAGCGCGGCGCGCGCCTCGTCCAGGCGCCCGTCGCGAATCGCATTGGCGATGTCCGCCACGGTGGTCATGGCCTCGTCCTGGCGCGTGCGGATCTGCTGGATGAGCTCGCGCTCGGCCGCTCGGGCGGCGCCTTCCAGCTTGGCCAGCGTGTCGTTGAAGCGGTTGTTCTCGCGCAGGATGCGGGCCACCACCCCCTCGTCGCGCAGCAAGAGGGAGAGCGCCGTGAAGTGCATCTGCCGGGCCAGGGCGCGCTCGATGTCCTGTGCCCAGTGCACCCGCTGGTGCGCCTCGTCGAGCAGGCGGCTCTGCTCGACCATGCGCGCGATGGTCTGCAAGCTGATCGCGGCCAGCCCGATGAACAGCAGGGCGGTGAGCAGGAACGCCACCACCAGCTTGGTGTGGACGGAGGCCCGCCAGCGCGCCACCCAGTCCACCAGGCGGCCGATCGGGCTGCGGGTGAGCAGGAAGGCCACCACCGGGTTGAGCTGCCTGCCCGGGCGACTGCCCTGGAGTGCCGGCCCTCTCATGAGGCGTCATGATACCGCGAACCCACCCGCCGCTCGCGGGCTCCCCGGAGATGGTAGGATTCGTCTCGTGAGCACTCCGGAGACCCGAGAGCGAGCCTCCAACTTCATCCGCGACGCCATCATCGAAGATCTCAGGTCATGGCGGTTCAACGCGGTGGTCACCCGTTTCCCGCCGGAGCCCAACGGGTATCTCCACATCGGCCACGCCAAGGCGATCTGCCTGGACTTCGGGCTGGCCCAGGAGTTCAGCGGGCGCTGTCACTTGCGCTTCGACGACACCAACCCGACCAAAGAGAGTCAGGAATACGTAGAGGCCATCATGCGCGACGTCCGCTGGCTCGGCTTCGACTGGGGTCAGCACCTGTACTACGCCTCCGATTACTTCGGGCAGCTCTACGAGTGGGCCGAGGCGTTGATCAAGAAGGGCCTGGCGTACGTCTGCGATCTCTCCGCGGAGGAGGTGGCCAGCTACCGGGGCACGCTGACCGAGCCGGGGCGGGAGAGCCCCTGGCGCCACCGCTCGATGGAGGAAAACCTCGAGCTGTTCCGGTGCATGCGGGCGGGGGAGTTCCCCGACGGCTCGCGGACGCTCCGGGCCAAGATCGACATGGCGGCGGGCAACCTGAACCTGCGCGATCCCGTCATGTACCGGATCCGGAAGACGGCGCACCACCGCACCGGGGACACGTGGTGCATCTATCCGATGTACGACTGGGCCCACGGGCAGTCCGACTCCATCGAGGGCATCACGCACTCGCTGTGCACCCTCGAGTACGAGGACCATCGCCCGCTCTACGACTGGTACCTGCAGGCCCTGGAGATCTACCGCCCGCGTCAGATCGAGTTCGCACGCCTGAACCTCTCCCACACCGTGATGAGCAAGCGCAAGTTGCTGACGCTGGTCGAGGAGGGTTTGGTGCAGGGCTGGGACGACCCCCGCCTGCCCACGCTGGCCGGGCTGCGCCGGCGCGGCTACACGCCGGAGGCCATCCGTGACTTCTGCGACCGCATCGGCATCTCCAAGGCCGACAGTCTCGTCGACGTGGCCCTGCTCGAGCACTGCGTGCGGGAGGACCTGAACCGCCGGGCCCAGCGCCGCATGGCCGTTTTGCGGCCGCTCCGCCTGGTCATCGAGAACTATCCCCAGGGCCGGGCGGAGGAGCTGGAGGCCGTCAACAACCCCGAGGACCCCAGCGCCGGCACCCGGACGATCCCGTTCTCGCGCGTGCTCTACATCGAGCAGGACGATTTCCGGGAGTCACCGCCGCCCCGGTACTTCCGACTGGCCCCGAACGCCGAGGTCCGGCTGCGCTACGCCTACATCGTGAAGTGCACCGGGGTTGTGAAGGATCCGGGCACGGGTCAGGTGATCGAGGTACGCGGCGTGCTCGATCCGGAGAGCCGCGGCGGCGACGCCCGGGGCCGCCGGGTGAAAGGCACCATCCACTGGGTGTCGGCCGCGCACGCCGTCGAGGCCGAGGTTCGCCTGTACGACACGCTGTTCAGCGTACCCAGACCGGACGAGGCCGAGGACTTCAAGACCGCGCTGAACCCCGCCTCGCTGGAAGTCCTCACCAACGTCAAGCTGGAGCCGGCGCTCCGGGACGTGGCGCCGGAGTCCCGCTTCCAGTTCGAGCGCCAGGGCTATTTCGTCGCCGACTGGAAGGACCACCGTCCCGTACGCCCGGTGTTCAACCGCACGGTCGGGCTGCGGGACACCTGGGCCAAGATCGCCAAGGCGCTATAGCCCGCTCTCCCGCCGCTGCTGACAGGCCAGACACGTGACCACGTCGGGCAGCGCAGCGAGCCGCTGGTAGGAGATCCGCTCTCCGCACTCCTCGCACAGCCCGTACTCTCCGCGCTCGGCGCGGGCCAGAGCCACCCGCAGCCGACGGGCGCGATCGGCCAGACGCGTCGCGGTCAACTGGCCGAGATCGCGTTGCTCGCCGGCCTGAGCCCGGTCGACGAGATCGGTCGAGTTGTCGCTGCTCAGGCTGGTGACCTCTTCCGATTGCCCGTCGGCCAGGCGCAGGCGCGTGAGCGTAGTGGCCAGTTCCTTGCGCAGCTTTCGTGCGATCGGATGCGTCATGCGGCCCCTCCCATGCCAGGCGGCGTTGGACCGGGCGCAACCGTAGGAGGTGACGGCGGGCGCCGTCAATCATGTAATAGGCCGCATCCGCGGCGCTGTGTCCCTATCCGGCCTTCCGAACGCCGAGTCTTCACCACGATCTTTTCGCGTGGTGTCCGCCACGCCGCTTCAATCCGGTCGAATTCCCGAGGGCGCCGGCTCGGTGCCGGTCAGGCCGTCACATTTTGGCGTTGGGGATAGGCGTGGACTTGTGAATCTGCTGGCATCACTGCGTCCGGGCCCGGACCTCGATCTGCCCCGCCCGCATGCGGACGTCCAGGCAGGGTTGCGGGAACGTCGACGGTCCTTCCAGCACGCGCCCGTCCTCGAGAGCGAAGCGGGATCCGTGCCAGGGGCAGCGGACACTGTCCCCTTCGAGAGTTCCCTCCACCAGCGGGCCGCCGAGGTGGGCGCAGGTCTCGACGAGCGCGTGGATGCGCCCCGCTCGTCGCACGAGCAGGATCGCCGTATCCTTCGCCTGCACTCGGCGAGGCGCCGCTTCGTGGAGCTCGAACTCCGGCAGGACGGCTACCCAGTCGTTCCAGGCTTCGGGACGGGGAGCGCGGCTCACGCCGATTTGCTTGCCGTAGACGAGGTGGCCGCCCAGGTACGCGGCGGCCGTGGCGACGAGGAATCCCGCGCTGGACAGCCCCTGGGCGGCCGGGCGGGAGCCGCGGCGGCGTAGCCAGAGGGAGCCGGCGTACAGCAGGGTGGCCGTCGTGTTCAGCAAGCCGTGCGCGAGCCCGGTACGGCGTGCTCCACCCGCGGTGTGGTGCCAGTCGGTGAGGCCCGTCACGGCGGCGCCGACCGCGCCCGCCAGCCCCACGCCGACCGCGGCGTCGGCCGCCCGGGAGAAGCCTCGGCCCCGGCCGCTGTCCATCGCGTCGAGCACGAGGGCGGCGGTCCAGGCTCCTAGCGGGACGTCGGTCAGCACGGGATGGAGAGGATGGCCCAGCCAGGTGCCGTGAAGCGCGTCCCGGATCACCCGACCGGTCTCGCCACCAGCCCGATAGAGACCGCCCACCGCCGCCTGCATGCGATCAGCGACACCATCCAGCCACCCCTGTCGCTCGATCGCAGCTACGGCTGCTTCGCCAACGTGCGCGCGTGTGTGTGCAGGCAAGGCCATGGTCGCCGCCTCCTTCCAGCCCACGAGCGGAATGCACATCGGATGCCGGTGAGTACCGGACTACGGACGCGCTCCTCAGAATCGAAAGTCGACCTTGCCGACCAGGAACGGCCCGTCGTCCACGTCGATGCGGTTCTGGTTGTTGTCGGCGTAGCGCTCGCCCTCGAAGAAGAAGCGGTCGAAGGCGTACCCGCCCGTCAGCTCGAAGCCGATGTGACGCAGATCGAAGCGGAGGCCCGCCGTCACGCGTTTCGAGTAGTAGAAGAGCTTTTCGTCCTTGTCGGAGCGGCCCGCCCGGAAGTAGGCATCGTTGTCCCAGTCGAACCCGGCCAGGAAGCGCAGCGGCCGGAAGATCTCGAAGATCAGCCGGGCCGCCACCGTCCGGACCGGCACCCAGTGGAGGTTGATGGTGAGCCGGCGGAACGGCCGCACCCGGATGGAGGAGAACGGCACCCCGACGACGGCGGTGAACTCCTCGGACGGGGAATAGATGTAGGCCAGCCCGGGGAACGGGGCGTTTCCCAGGAATTCACTGAAGTTCGTGTAATTCAGCGTGACGAGCCAGGCGTTCCGCTCGCGGTGAGGGATCCGCAGGAACGTCGTGGCCAGCACGATCAGCTCGTCCCGGCTGTCGAACAGCTTGTCGCTGGCCGACCCCACGAGCAGCAGCCCGCCTCCGATCCAGTCGTTGTCGAACCGGTGCCGGTACGCGGGGCCGAACCGGACATTCCACAGCTCGTCGGGAAGCGGCTCGCCGATATCCGGCAGGACGGCGTCGTGATCCAGGTCCTGGTAGCGGGCGTACCCGGAGAGCAGCAGCTCGTTACGGGAGTCTTGCCACAGCGGGGTGGAAAACGTCACGCGCTGCTCGAACCAGCCGATGTCCGTCGCCTGGTCTTTGACCGGGCGATCATATTGCCGGGTGGCCCGGTAGTCGGCTTCGGGCTGTTGCTCGCCCAGTGTCGGGTTGATCCATTGCTCGAGCTGTGCGGCGGCGATCCCGGGAAGGGCGAGCGCGAGGGCAGCCCCGACGAGGGTCGCGGTGACGAGCCTCACGAGATGCGGCGGCGGCTGAGCGACTCGACGAGCCAGATCGTGAAGAGCAGATAGGCGAGGCCGAGCGCGAAGCTGCCGGCCACATCGGACAGCCAGTGGACGTCCAGATAGAGACGACTGAAGGCCACGGCGAGCACCGTGGTGCCAGCCGATGCCGCGCCCAGGCTTCGCCAGCCCCAGCTACACCGAGCGGTACAGAGCAGATAGGCGATGACGCCGCAGAAGACGACCAGCGCAAGCACATGCCCGCTGGGGAACCCCCAGTCGGCGAGGTTCGGGCGTGGACGATCGACCGCCCACTTGGCGAGAAACTGTAGCGCGCCCGTCCCGGCCATGACCACCGGCAAGGCCAGGGCCCAGGGCCGGCGGCCCGACCAGAGCGCCGCCGAGGTGAGCGCGATGAGGGGGATCAATCCGAGCTCTTCACCCAACAGCGAGAACCCGTGCATGGGGCCGTCGAGCATCGGGTGGCGCACCAGGCTGACGAGCTGGCGGACACTGTGATCCAGATCGAACCAGTAACGCTGGGCGGCGAACGCGGCCAGCACGAGGAATGACGTGAGCGATAGCGTCACTGTGGCCAGCAACGCGCACCGGCCGGCCGGCGCCCTCACGAGTCGCATGGACGGACTGTACCCCGAGAGCCGCCAGGGTGTCACCACTCCAAAGATTTGCACACATCGTGGGGTCTGGCACGGTGCGTGTACTGTAGTCCTGGATGAAGCTGTTCCGCACTGCGCTCCTGCTCTTCGGGGCGGCGGTCCTGGTCTATCTGATCGCGCGAGTCGGCACCGAGCCCCTGGTCGCCTCGCTCACGCGCCTTACGTGGTGGCAGTTCGTCCTGGTCTGTCTGCCCTACGGCATCGTCATGGCCGTGGATACGCTGGGCTGGCGCTACGCGTTTCCCGGTGATCCGGCTCCCTACGGGCGGATGCTCGCGGCGCGCGTCGCGGGCGAAGCGGTCAACGTGGTCACGGCGGTCGGCTCCATCGGGGGCGAGGCGGTCAAGGTCTGGCTGCTGCGGCCCGCCGTTCCCTACGAGGCGAGCGTGCCGTCGGTGATCATCGCCAAGACCACCATCACGATCGCGCAGGCGCTCTTCCTCGTCCTGGGGCTGGCGATGGCCGCCACGGTAGTCACCGTCGACGGCCCGATCCTCACCGCGATGCTCGGCCTCCTCGTCGTCGAGGTCTTCGGCGTCGGCGGCTTCTTCGCCGCCCAGGTGACGGGCCTGGTGCGGCGGTCGGGCCGGCTGCTCGCCTGGGCCGGGCTCATCAAAGACGCCGCCTACGCCGAGCGCCTGGACGCCGCCCTGCGGGGCTTCTACCGATACCGGTGGCGGCAGTGCCTCGTCTCGGTGGCGGCTCACCTGGTCGGCTGGCTCCTGGGCGTGCTCGAGGCCCTCATCGTCGTGTGGGTGCTCGACATCCCGTTAACCGTGGGGGCAACGACGGTGGTCGAAGCGCTCGGCTCGGGCGTGCGGTTCGCCACCTTCCTGGTGCCGGGCAGCCTGGGGACGCTGGAAGGCGCCTACGCGGCCGCCTTCGCGGGGCTGGGCGTCGGGGCTGGGGCGGGACTGACGTTCAGCCTCGTGCGTCGCGGGCGACAGGCGGTCTGGATCGGCGTGGGACTGCTGGTGCTCGTCGCCGCGCGCGCGAACGCCCCATTCGCCGGCGCCGGCGCGGCTCCGCGCGGCTCGGCCCGGTGAGGCCGGGAACCAGGAGCGGCAGCGCGCGGGGGCGTACTCTCAGCTCGTCCGACCGGCGGCCGTCGATCGTCACCCGAACGAGCCGACCACGGCGCAAGAGCACGCCCTCGCGAGCTCCGCGCAGACCGAAGGCCAGCTTGAGGAGGCGCCCCCATACCGCGGCCATGCTGGTGCGGGGAATCACGAAGACGTCGAAGAGCCCATCGACGGGCGAGGCGTCCGGGGTCAGGCTGAGATACCCGCGGTAGGCCTCGACGTTGGCGACCGTGGCCAGGGCGGCGTTGTCGGCGAGCACTTCTCCGTCCACCTCGACGCGGATGGCGGGCAAGCGGCTCCCGAAGAGGAACCGAGGGGCGGCGGCGTAGTAGGCCAGGTGGCGCAGCGCCTTGGACCGGGGTTGGGCCCGGCTGCGCTCCACCGCGCCCTGGATCTCGGCCAGAACGCCGTAGCTCTGATGGGAGAGGAACAGCTCGCCGCCGCCGTTGACTACTCCCACGTCGACCCGACGGATCTGTCCGCGGTCCAGAACCTCGATCACCCGATCGATCCGCTCCGGGTGCCCGAAGGTGCGCGCGAAGATGTTGCCGAAGCCGCTGGGAACGGGCAACAGCGGAATCGACAGCCGTACCGACGCGGCCGCGGCGGCGCTGAGCGTGGCATCGCCGCCGACGCAGACGAGGCGCGAGAACGTGGGCGCGCAGGTCGCGGCCCACTGCTTGAGGCATGTGAGATCGGCAAAGGTCTCGACGCGGGCGTCTTGCCCCCGGCGGGCAAGCGCCCTCTGGAGCCGACGCGCGGTGGCCCGCGCCCGGCCGTCTCCCGACCCCGGTGTCGCGATGATCTGCACCATGGACGAAACGAGATGAAGCAGTCAGCGTGCCAGTGAGATGTTGTAAGTTCTTCCTCTTTAGTCCTCCGACGGGTCCATCCGATAGAGGCCCAGCAGCTTGAGCAACGGGACGTCCTGAGCGGAGAAGAGGATTGCCGGCTCGGTCTCGAGGTTGGCGTGCGCGTGGCGCGCCCACGGCGCGATCACGAAGAAGTCGCCCGGGCCCCACTCGAAGGTCTGGTCGTCCACGGTGGTAATGCCTCGGCCCCGGACGACGCGGTAGAGTGCGCAGCTCGACTCCCGATGGGCGCGGGTCCGGATGCCGGGACGCAGCAGTTGCAGATAGCAGCCGAGGGTCGGCCGCAGCGAGCGCCCTGTGGTCGGGTCCAGGTACTCGATCAGCATGTCGTCGTACGGGTCCGGCTCCTGCTCGGCCCGGCGCAGCAGCCGCGCGTAGCTCTCGCTCCACGGATGGAAGATCTCGCGACCGGGGCTCCGCAGCGACGGCTGCTGCTCCTCGGGATACGGCTCGTAGGTCAGGTTCTCGAGGAAGCGCACGATCTGCCAGTCGAGGATGTCCATCCAGATGACCGGCGCCTGACCCTCGTTGCCGTGGTCGTGCCACGCCTGGCCGGGCGTGACGACCAGATCGCCGGGCGACATGACGCATTTCTGTCCATCCACTGTCGTGTACGCGCCCTGGCCGTGGAGCATGAACCGGATCGCAGTGGGGGAGTGACGATGCGCAGGCGCCACTTCACCGGGCAGGAGATACTGCACGGCGAGGACGAGGCTGTGGGCGACGGTCCGTTCGGGCACCCCGGGATTGTGCAGGCGGATGACCCGGCGCTCGGCGCCGCGGTGCGGGCTCAGGAACTCGGCGCTCTCCCGCAGCAACGGCTCGATGTCGCGCCAGCGCCACAGCCGCGACTGCGTCGCGGTCGGCTTGGGCGGAATGAGCGGTCCTGGACGCGACCAGGGGGCGTCGAGCCCCGCCGCCCGCAGCCGAGCACAGTACGCCTCGAGCTCTTCAGCCGTTCGCGTCGTCTGGACCGCCATCGTGGTGCTCCTTTCAGTGCAGGCCGTACAGGACTTTTCCCGCCACCGGCATCCGCGCGGTCAAGATCTCACCATTCAGGGAGTCGGTGATGTAGAGCGTCTTGCGGTCGGGACCGCCGAAGGCCACGTTCGTCAGCAGGCGGTGTCCGTCGGCGTGCACGAGGTGCGTGGGCAGGCCGCTGGCATCGAACCGCCAGACGCCCACGCCCAGGTGGCAGACGATCAGGCCGTCCTCCGCGTCCATCTCGATGCCGTCGGGACCGGCATGACCCCCGGAGAGCTGGATCGCGACCCCGGTCTTCGACGGCTGCCCGTCCGCCATCAGCGGCAGCCGCCAGACCTGCTGAGCGCGGGTCACCGCCACGTAGACCTGAGTGTCTTTCGTATTCAGCGTGATGCCGTTCGGGCTCGGCACGTTGCTGGCGAGCCTGTCCAGCGCCCCGTTGGCCTGGAGCCGGAAGACCCGGCCGGTGGGATCCGTGATCCCGGTCTGCCCCTGGTCCGTGAAGTAGAGGTCGCCGTTGGACGCGAAGTGCAGGTCGTTCAGCCCCTTGAAGCTCTCGCTGTACGCCGTCTCCAGGAGCGGCTCCACCCGGCTCATGCGGGGATCCAGCACCATCAGGCCGCGCCGGTAATCGGCGATGAACAGGCGGCCGTCCTTGTGGAGCTTCAAGCCGTTGGGCCAGCCGTCGTACTGCACCACCAGGTCCCACTGGCCCCTGGTCGAGATTCGGAACACGCGGCCGAAGGGGATATCCACGAAGTACAGATTGCCGGCCCGGTCGAAGGCAGGCCCTTCGAGAAAGCTGTCGACTTCCGCGCCCTGGCGGTTGGGATCCGACCACCGCGTGCGCGCCTTGGTGCGGAACTGCTTGGGCATCGACATGAACGTCTCGGCCTTGATCAGCTCGGGCTGCCTGAACGGGTTCAGCATGGCGCCCCCCTCTCTTGGCGGCCCGAGTCTACCATTCTGCCGACGCCTCGCCGGGTGGGCTGTTCGTCGCGAGGGGCGCGCTAGCCGGTCTTCTCCGACTCGGGCGGTGAGGGTGGCTCCCCGAGAGCGCGTGGATGCAGCACATCGATGGCCCAGCGTGCGTCCAGACGCTCCCCGAGCCAGCCGGGGCACGAGGTCCGCGGGTGGATGTTGAGGCCCTGCGCCGCGTGGCCTGAGCGAAGTGTTTGCACCGGATCGGCGGGCACCGCGGCCGGCGGCGGCACCTCGGGCAGAAGCCGCCCATCCGGTCGGCGAAAACGCAGCGTCCCATCGGGTTGTCGATCGACCTGAAAGCCTTCCTCGTGGACCGCCCGGTGGTGCCGGCGACAGAGTAGCGTGAGGTTTGAGAGCGTGGTCGGGCCGCCCTGCGCCCAGTGGCGAATGTGGTGGCCCTGGCCGAAGTTCATGACGCATCACCACCCGGCTGGAGTCGCACGCGAGACGCTGGGACGTTCCAGCTGGAACGCGCACGCCGTCCTCGAGGACAGACTGACCGGACGCATCGGCGTCCGCCAAGACCTCGGCGTCGACGTGGACGACTACTTGATAACGCTCCCCCGGGGCTCCGGGATCGAGCCCCTGGTGCAGAGCGGCTTCGGCCACCAGCGCCAGGGCATCGGCCTGTTGCTGGGCTAGCGTGGAGATGTCCGGGACCACCGGAAACGTTCCCGCGGGAACGTCGGCCGTGGCGTGCCCGCCTGGACCGGGACACTTCTCCGTCTCGGTCCCCGGACGCACTGCAGCGTCGGCTCCATTGGCGTTCCGCTGCTGATACAGCGCCTCTCGGGCGACCCCTAGCGCCTGCATCACCAGCGCGCCCACCTCAGGCTCCAGCCGTCCGCGCAGGACGACCATGCCGTCGTCATCGTGATACACGTGCAGGGCCCGGCTCTTGTGGCGCTGCGCCGCTTCCCGGGCCTCGGCCTGCCGGTCGACCTTCCGCCAGCCCCGCACGATTCGCTCGACGTGCTCGGTGGTGCCGGCCCGGCCGACGGCCAGCAGCCGCTCTTCGGTCTCCAAGGTGGCCACCCGGGTCAGCGCCCGGACTTTCGAGTACGAGAGCTCACCGCGGGCAAGCGCCTGAGCTAGTAGGGGTAACGTGCCCAGAGCGCGGGCGACGCGCACGTGCTCGCGGGCGGCGCCGGGAGCGAGGCCGACCCGCCAGGTCAACCAGTGGGCGCAGGACGTGAACCCGTTGCCCCAGCCGCCACGGGCGTCGAATTCGCGGATCAGATCGAGCAGGCGGGC
>DASTFB010000034.1 GCA_035709005.1 Candidatus Methylomirabilota bacterium
CCTCTACGCCTGGCCGGGACCGATCTACGAGGGCAACGGCGAGTGTCAGGCCGTCATCGATGAGCGGGCGGACGGCAAGCAACGAGACGCACTTGCTACCGTCCTGTACGGTGGCGAGACCAACGAGGGGGCGACCCACTGGTGGGTCTATCGGACGATGTCGAGCACCGTCCATCCCCCGCTCTTCAAACGCATCGAGTTCGACGTGAATATCGAGCGAAGAAAAGCGCGCATCGTGATCCCCAGCGTGCTCGAGTCCACGGCGCGTCCGATCCGAAGCCCTTCGACGGGGGCTGAACATCGCGTCCGCATCAATCTCCCGAATGGGATCGAGTTCGACCTTGCGGAGATCGGCAGTGGCACCACGAAGACGATGGCCTCAATCGCCCTCGACCTCAAAGACACCTACTGTCATTTCACTTTTCTGCGCCAATCGGGCAAGGGGGTTGTCCGGTGACCTTACCGTTCCACATTTCGAGTTGCCGGGCCAACCGAGAACAGAAGGGTTGAAGATCGCCGCGTCGTCGGGCGTGGCCTCGGCGATCCACGCCGGGTCCTGGGCAATGTCGGCGAGGGTGGGGCCCAGTTGCCGCCTCCGGTCACGGCGTAGAATGACGCCGGGCGAGTCGGATACCCACGCAAGCGGTCGGTCGGGGAGGAGGTCCCGGCTCCGTCCGCGGCACGAGACGGTCGGCCCCGAACACCTGCTCATGGGCATTCTCCGACTCGGCGGGGACCCAGTCCACGCGCTGGAGCAACTTCACGTGAGTCCTGAGACGGCGCGGGCTGAGGTCGAACGGATCCTTGGGGCGACACCGGAGTCGGCCATGGCCGGATACCGGCGTCACCGCTGCCAATCCGGCCCCACGGAGAGGCCGAGCCGCGCTGCACGAAGGAGGTCCACCTTCAGAGCGACCAGCTCCGAGGCGAGACCGACCAAGTCCCCTTCGGCTCCGACCTGGACGCTCGTCGTCCCAACGCCTCCAAGGACTGTCTGATGCGGAGCGGTCCCAACAAGGACGACCCCCCGATCACGCCAAAGAAATGCGCGGCCGGGGAGCCCCGGGAAGCATTGCCGTGACTCGTTGCGGCGGGGCTGACGACCAAAGCCGGTCCGGACGGCGTGTCGCCTCACTGGTTGAGGGAGCAGGCAAGCAAACCAGCGCGTTGCCGTGCTACTCGATGACCTTGTCCGCTCGCAGCAGCAGCGACGGAGGGATGGTGAGGCCGAGGGCGCGGGCGGTCTTGAGGTTGATAACGAGCTCAAACTTCGTTGGACGTTCTACGGGCAAGTCAGCCGGCCGGGCGCCTTTGAGGACTTTGTCGATTTGGGTCGCGACTCGCGTCGACACGTCAACGTAGTCCTCGCCATAGGACATGAGCCCGCCTCCGATATGGACGAAAAGCTGGTTTGGATAGAGGGTAGGAAGCCGGGCGTTGCGAGCGAGCTCTGCGAGGACGTGGGCGTGAGACAGCGTGAGGCGGTCGCGGAAAAGGACCAACAAGGCTTCACAGCGGGCACGTTGAGCCGCCTGGAAGCTCGGCTCCAATTCGGCGCGGTTCTGCGCTTTCAGGGAGACCAACTCGAGACCCAGCGGTTCAGCGGCGCGTACGGCCTCACTCCAGTACTGGGCCGCGTCGCTCGTGGACGGGTTCCAAAGGACGCCTACGCGGGACAGCCCGGGAACGGTGTCGCGGAGAAGCTCGAGCCGCTTGCCGGTAAGCTGCAGCTCGAACGTGGCGACGCCGGAGACATTCCCTCCCGGACGTCCAAGGCTTGCGACCGCACCAGCCTTCACGGGATCGCCATCAAAGATGGCGACCACCGGAACTCCAGGCGCCCCATGCTTCGCAGCCAGCGCGGCGACCGTGCCCGAGACGACGATGACGTCGACACCGAGACCCGCCAACTCCCCCGCCAGGTCGGACAGGCGTACGCTGGCGTCCACCGCGAACCGATGCTCAAACCGGGCATTGATGTGCTCGCGCCATCCGAGGAGCTCCAGGCGGCCCGGGATGCGACTGACAAGGTTGAAGGTGTCGAGGGCAGGCGTCAAAAATCCGATGCGGTAGACCTTCCCTGCCTGCTGCGGCTCGGCGGCGAGAGGCAATAAGAGCACGCCGAGGGCGAAGAGGATGAGGAGAGTGACCCTTCTCGACTTCATCTTGCGCCCCCCGCTCGGGGATGGAACACGGTGAAGGTAGGAGCGGAGAAACGTGGTCGGGGTGAGAGGATTTGAACCTCCGGCCCCCTGCTCCCAAAGCAGGTGCGCTACCAGGCTGCGCCACACCCCGAATTTTAGCAACCGGCGTGTGGAGTATAGCACTCGCCCAACAGGCGCCGGACCTCAGCCACCGCGCGGCCGCGATGGCTCACCTGCGCCTTTTCATCGTCCGTGAGCTCGGCGAACGTCCGACCGAGCGGCGGGTAGTAGAAGAGCGGATCGTAGCCGAAGCCGCCCCGCCCCCGCGGCGCGGTGAGAATCACGCCCTCGACCACGCCCTCGACGACGCGCTCGGACCCCGCGGGATCGACCAGCGCGATGACACAGCGAAACCGGGCGCCGCGGCGCGCCTCGTCCACGCCATCGAGGGCGGCGAGCAAACGCTCGCAGCGGCCGGCGTCGTCCAGGCCAGGGCCGCCGAAGCGCGCCGAGCGCAGCCCGGGGGCGCCGCCCAGCGCGTCGACCTCGAGCCCGGAGTCGTCCCCGAGGGCGAGCAGCCCGGTGTAGCGGGCCGCCGCGCGGGCCTTGGGCAGGGCGTTGGCCGCGTAGGAGTCGCCGGTCTCGTCGGGGAGCCTGGCGCCGGGGAACTCGGCCAGGGTCCGCACTTCGTACGGCAGGCCGGCGAGGAGGGCGGCCAGCTCACGCCCTTTGGCGGGATTGAGCGTGGCCAGGACGAGCGCGCGACTAGAGCGTGAACGCTCGCTCGTGGCGCGCCTCCAGCGCGCGCCGCTGGAGGCCGACCAGGCGCCCGATTCCCGCCGCGGCCAGTGCCAGCATCCCGTCGAGGCGTCCCTGACTGAAGGTCACGCGCTCGGCCGTGCCCTGCACCTCCACGAACTCGCCCGCGCCCGTCATCACGACGTTCATGTCGACGTCGGCCATCGAGTCCTCGGCGTAGTTCAGGTCGAGCACGGCCTGGCCGCCCACCACGCCCACGCTGACCGCGGCCACGCAGTCACGGACCACCGCGGTGGGATCGACACCGGGGATCCGCCCCAGGGCGTCGGCGACGGCGACGAAGCTGCCGGTGATCGCGGCCGTGCGGGTGCCCCCGTCGGCCTGGATGACGTCGCAGTCGACCCAGATCGTGCGCTCACCCATCTTGCTGCGCTCGATGACGGCCCGCAGGGCTCGCCCGACCAGGCGCTGGATCTCCTGCGACCGGCCGCTGGGCCCGCGATTCTCACGCGGGGTCCGCGTGTTGGTGGAGCGAGGCAGCATCGCGTACTCCGCCGTCACCCAGCCCAGCCCCTGGCCCTTGAGAAAGGGCGGGACCTTGTCGTCCACCGATGCCGTGCAGATGACCCGGGTGGCGCCGAACGCCACCAGCACCGAGCCCTCCGGGTGGAGCAGGAAGTCGCGCGTGAGCGTGACGGGACGAAGCTGGTCGGGCCCGCGGCCGTCGAGGCGTGGCATGCGCTCAGCGCCCGCGATCGACCAGAGCGCGCAGCCGCTGGTCCCAGTGCTGCTTGTACTCGGCGAGGCCGGCCAAGATCGCCCGCGCGATCTCGTCGCGGTAGCGGGGGTCGCGCAGGCGGCGCTCCTCCTGGGGGTGGGTGATGAACCCGATCTCGATGAGGATGGCGGGCATGGCCGCCCCTCCGAGCACGTAGAAGCCGGCCTGCTTGACCCCGCGATTCGGGATCCGCAGGGACTGTGTCATCGAGTCCTGCACGATCTCGGCCAGGCGCGACGATTCCGTCTGGAACTCGGACTGGGCCAGGTCCCACAGGATCGCCTTGACGAAGTCGGGGCGGGCCCGGGCCGCCGGCGCCTCCAGATCGATCACGCTGTTCTCGGCCGCGGCCACCTGGCGGGCCGCGTTGTCGGTGGCCTCCGAAGACAGGAAGTAGGTCTCCACTCCCGAGACGGCGTTGCGGTGGGCGTTGGCGTGGATCGAGACGAACAGATCGGCGCGGGCCCGGTTGGCCATCGTGGTGCGATCGCGCAGCGTGATGAACGTGTCGTCGCTTCGGGTCAGGAGCACCTTGATCTTCAGCTGCTCTTCGACGAGCCGGGCCACACGCCGCGTGACGTCGAGCACCAGATCCTTCTCGGTCAGCCCACTGTGGCCGACGGCGCCGAGGTCCGGGCCGCCGTGACCGGCGTCGAGGACGATGGTGCGCAGCGGCGCAGCCTGGACGCGCTCGCGGGTGGCCTCGTCGGCGGGGCGCTGGAAGTCGAGGACCAGACGGTGCGGATCGAGCAGGATCATGGCTTTGACCTCGCCGGGGGTGCCCTCGAAGACGACCCGCAGCAAGAGGTCGCGTCCGCTGCGCTCCAGCCGAACGTCGGTGATCAGGCCGTCTCGGAGCTCTTCCCGGCGGGGCTCGCTCTGAAGCCCGGTGATCCGCACCCGGGCCTCGGCCGGGCCGCTCTGCTCCAGGCGATACGTCACCGCCCGCGACGTCTCGAGCACCACGCGCGTGAACGAGGGGTACGAGCGGACGCGTAGCTCCTCCAGGGTGACGGTCTGCACCGCCTTCATGGGCAAGGCCGCCGGCGGCGGCGCCTGGCCGATCTGGGGCAGCACGCGGGCGACGAAGCTCTCGGGGACCAGCCAGGTCCCCGCCTTCACCCGCACGGGCGCATCGAGCACGACCGGCCGGCCGTCGACGACGATTTGCGCCACGTTGCGCGTGAAGGCCACGACGTGCCCGGGGATCCTCAGGTAGGCGCGAATGCTGCTGGGCGTGGCGTCGAGCCGTGTCTGCAGGCTCGTCGCGACCCGATCCAGCTCCACGTAGCGCCGCCCCTCGTGCGTCACGGTGGGCAGACTGGCGGCGCCGGGGACCGCCCCCACGAAAAGGCCGGCGACGACCAGGGCGAGCGCCAGGCGCATGGGTGCCGCTCATTCTAGCAGCGGCCCGGGACCCCTCCGAGCGGTTAAATCCGGCCCGGCGTGGGGACTGTCAGGACGACAAGAACGCTCCGAGCGCCCGGGCCGTCTCGGCCGGCGCTTCCTCCGGCAGGAAGTGCCCGCAATCCACCCCGGCGCCCTGGACGTCGGCGGCCCATCGCCTCCAGGACTCGATCACCTGCCGGCGCTTGTGGGGCCGGCCCCGGTCACCCCAGAGCGCGAGTAGCGGGCACTCGATCTTGCGGCCATGTTTGAGGTCGGCCTCGTCGAGCGCGTAGTCGATCGTCGCCCCCGCCCGATAGTCTTCGCAGGTGGCGTGGATCACCTGAGGATCGCGGAAGGCGCGCAGATACTCCGCCATCGCCTCGTCGCCGAAGCAGCCGGGATCGCCGGCCCAGCTTTGGAGCGTGGAGCGGAGGAAGAAGTCCGGATCGCCCCCGATCAGGCGCTCGGGAAAGTCGTACGGCTGGGCCAGGAAGTACCAGTGGTAGCTGCCCAGCGCCCCGGCACGGTCCACCTGGGCGAACTGCTCGTAGGTCGGGATCACGTCGAGCACCGCGAGCTTCGTCACGCGTGCGGGATGATCGAGCGCCATCCGATAGGCCACCCGGGCCCCGCGATCGTGGCCGGCCACCGCGAAACGCGGGAACCCGAGCAGCGCCATGACCTCCACCTGGTCCACCGCCATCGCGCGCTTGGCGTAACCCGCGTGGTCCGGTCCCGCCGCCGGCCGCGAGCTGGCGCCGTAGCCGCGCAGATCCGTCGCGACGACGGTGAAGGATCGAGCCAGCGCCGGCGCGACGTCGCGCCAGATGGCCTTGGTCTGGGGGTAGCCGTGCAAGAGCAGCAGCGGTGGCCCCTGCCCGCCGACGCGCGCGTCGATCTCGGCGTCGGCCGTCTCGAGCCGCAGGGTCTGGAACCCGTCGAACACCGCTCACACCGCGGGGGGGTCCTTCTCCAGCGCCTCGCGCAGCCGCGCCTCGTCGACCCGGACCTGGACGCCGGCCCGCTCCTCCTGCAGCAGCATGGCCACGCGCGAATCGCGCTCGCCCCAGCCGCGGTTCAGCGCCTCCGTCAGCTCCTCGAGCGTGAGGTTGGCCAGGCGCATGGGGACGCGATGCTCGCGGCCCAGGGCCGTGGCCAGGCTCACGTCCTTGTGCGCGAGGCGCAGCGCGAAGTTCGCCGGCTCGTACTTGCCCCGGAAGAACTGGTCGGCCAGCCGGTCGTACAGGCGCTGCCGGCCGTTGGCCCCCTGGCGTACCGCCTGCCAGAGCGCCAGCGGCTCCACGCCGGCCTTCACGCCCAGGGTGAAGACCTCGGCCAGGATGGTCTGGACGGCGTAGCCGGCGCAGTTGTGAACGAGCTTGGCCACGGAGCCGGCGCCGATGGGACCGACCCGGATGACCTGATCGCCCATGGCGTCCAGCACCGGCTTGTAGCGGAGGAAGACGGCCTCGTCGCCCCCGACCCAGATCGCGAGCTTCCGCGAGCGGGCGCCCCGCGGTCCCCCGCTCACCGGCGCATCCAGGAGATGCACGCGCTGCGCGGCGAAGATCGCGTGCAGCCGCCGCACGAGGGCCGGGGAGTTGGTGCTCAGGTCGAAGTACGCCTTGCCCGCGCTCATCCCCGCCAGCAGTCCGTCGTCGCCCAGCGCCACGCTCTCGACTTCGGGAGGGCCGGGGAGCGAGGTGAACACGACCTCCGAGGCCTCGGCGACCTTGCGCGGCGTGTCGGCCCACGACGCGCCCGCGGCGAGGTGCGGCTTGGCCGCCTCGGCGCGAATGTCGTGGACGATCAGCTCGTAACCGCCCTTCCGGAGATTGGTGGCCATCCCCTCGCCCATGGTGCCCAGTCCGATGAACCCGACCTTCATGCTGACCTCCGCTGGTTGTGACGGCGTGCGGCAGTGTCCATCCCGCACTGAAGCGTTGTCAAGCGAGCGCGGTCAGAGCTCCCGGAGCGCGAGCACGATCGGGGCCCGGGCGGCGCGGACGGCCGGGGGCAGCCCGCCCACGAGCCCCATCAGCAAGGCGAACAGGAGCCCCCACATCAGCAGCAGCGGCGTGATACGGAAGGCGAACGCCAGGTGCGAGAACGTCTGCCAGTTGATCGTGCCCGTGGTCAGGCCGTTCAGCGGCAAAACGGCCAGGCAGCCGAGCAGCCCGCCGGCGAGCGCGATGCCCAGCGCCTCGACCACGAAGGACGCCACCACGCTGCCGCTGCCGAACCCCAGCGCGCGCAAGGTGGCGATCTCCCGGGCGCGCTCGGCCACGGCGGAATACATCGTGTTGAGCGCCCCGAAGACGGCGCCCACGCCCATCACCAGGGCCACGAGACTGCCCAGCACGGTGATCAGCGTCGTGAGCTGCCGCGACTGCTTGGCGTAGTACTCGACCTCGCGGTCGACCTGCACGGTGAGCCGGGGGTCGGCGGTCAGCGCGTCCTTGAAGGCCGTCAGGGCCTCCGGCGACGTCAGCCGGACCGTCACCGACTGGAACAGGTTCTGGGGACGCTGGAACACCTGCTTGAGGACATTGGCGTCGCACCAGAGCTCCGAGTCGAAGGCGCTGCCGCCCGCGTCGAACACGCCGACCACGGTCCAGGTGCCGCCGCCGAACCGCACGGTCTTGCCCAGCTCCAGGCCGACGTAGCTGTTCGCCACGTTGCGCCCGACCAGCAGCTCCGACAGCCCGGGCTCGAAGGGGCGGCCGGCGATGACCTTCACGCTGGGCCGGACGGCGAGCGCCCGCGCGGACACGCCCCGCACCTGGGCGTTGCCGTCGGTTCCCCGGCCCTTCAAGGGAAACGCGGCCACGACCACGACCTCGGGGCTCACCAGCGGGCCGGCGCCGGCGCGGGCCACGCCGGGTGCATCTTCGATCACCCGCACCTGCTCGAGCGTCATTCCGCTGTCCATCTCCGACGTGGCGCCCGCCCGCCGCACGATGGCGTTGCTGGTGGACCCGGATGCCACCAGCGTCGCCTGGAAGCCACGCGCCAGGGAGAGCATGGCGACGAAGACTCCTACGGTCCCGGCGATGCCCAGCACGGCCACGACGGTCGATGTCCACCGCGCCCGGACGCTCCGCACGTTGTAGATGATCGGGATCGCCACGTCAGACGCGCCTCAGGGCGTCGACGACCCGGAGCCGGCCCGCCGAGAGGGCCGGCAGGATGCCCGCCAGCAGGCCCACCATCAACGCCAGCGCCAGCCCCAGCGCGATCGCGTCGGGAGGCAGGTAGAAGAACGGCAGCATGCCGCCGGTGGGGTCCCCGCGCAGCGTGAACACCTTCGCCAGCCCCAGCCCGACGGCGCCGCCGATCGCGGCCACGACCATCGTTTCCGCGATGACCAGCAGCAGGACGAAGCCGTCGGAGAATCCCACGGCCTTGAGCACGGCCAGCTCCCGGGTGCGCTCGCGCACGGCGATGGCCATCGTGTTGCCGGTCACCAGCAGCAGGGTGAAGAACACGACGGCGCCGATCGTCATGATCATGAGCTGGATGTTGCCCATCTGCTTGACCCAGGAGGCGGCGAAGGCCTTCTCCGTATCGGTGCGGGTCTCGGCCGGGGAGTTGGCGAACTGCTCGTCGATCGTCCGCACCAGCCGCACGGCGTCGTCGGGGTTGCCGATGCGGACCGTGTACCACCCCACCAGGCCCTTGCCGAACGGCTTGCGCTCGTCGAGATAGTCCCAGCGGAACCAGAACTGCGTGGTGTCGTCCTGCACCCGCCGGCCCCGATAGATGCCGCGAATGTTGAACTCCCAGGTGCCCGGGAAGATCGTCCCCCGGATGGGCACGCGATCGCCCACCTTCCAGTTGAACCGCTCGGTCAGGGCCTCGCCCACGATGGCGCCTTCGCGATCGGCCACGAACGCCTGCCACTGGTCGTCGGGGACGATGAACTCGGGAAACATCTGACGGTACGTCGTGTGGTCGATGGCGAACTGGGGGAAGAAGTTGCGCTCGTCCTGATAGACGCCCCCGAACCAGTTGGCGAAGGTCACGTGCGTCACGCCGGCGATCCGGGCCAGCCGGTCTCGATAGGACAGCGGCAAGGGCTGGATGATCGAGACCCGGTTCACCACCACCAGGCGGTCGGCGCCGGCCACGTCCACGCCCTGCCGGAAGGCCCCGTCGACCACGGCCAGGATCCCGAACAGGAACAGGGCCACCGCGAACGAGCCGGCGGTCAGCACGGTGCGGACCCACTTGCGAGACAGGTTGGACAGGATCAGGTGCCGATACTTCATCGCGCCCGGCCCGCCGTCATGGTGTCCACGAGCACCCCTTTCTCCAGATGCAGCACGACGCGGGCCCGCTCCGCGGCCCGCGGGTCGTGGGTCACCATGAGGACGGTCTTGCCATACTCGCCGACGAGCCGGTCGAGCAGGTCGACGACCTCGTCGGCGGCCTTGCGGTCCAGGTCGCCGGTAGGCTCATCGCAGAGCAGGAAGGTCGGGTCGGCCACGATCGCGCGGGCAATGCCTACACGCTGCTCCTGCCCGCCCGAGAGTTGGCGCGGGTAGTGATGCATGCGGTCGCCGAGCCCGACCACGCCCAGGGCCGTCTCCACGTGGCGCCGGCGCTCGGCTTTCGACAGCCGGGTCAGCAGGAGCGGCAGCTCAACGTTCTGAAAGGCCGTGAGCACCGGGATCAGGTTGTACATCTGGAAGACGAACCCCACGTGACGCGCGCGCCAGGCCGTCAGCTTGCGGGCCGACATGCGGGTGAGCTCGTCCCCGGCCACGGTGACGCTACCTGAGGTCGGCACGTCCAGGCCGCCCAGGAGGTTCAGCAGCGTCGTCTTGCCGGAGCCGCTCGGGCCCATGAAGGCGACGAAGTCGCCGGCGTCGACGTCCAGGTTCAGCCCCTGGAGCACGTGGATCTCCTCGCTGCCCCGCCGGTAGGTCTTGCTGAGCCCTCGAGCCTGAATCAGGCAATTGCCGTCACCCCGACCATCGATCCTGACCATCCCGCCTCCTCACTGACTCACGCGCGCGCGCTGGCCGTCGCGCAGCTCATTGACCCCGGTCACGACGATCTGTTCGCCCTCGGCCAGACCCGCGATCACCTCGTGCTGGTCGCCCCGAGCCTGTCCCAGGCGGACGGCCCGACGCTCCAGGCGGCCCTCGCGGTACACGAACACGGCCGCCGCGCCGCCCTCCTCCCGCAGGGCCGTGCGGGGAACCAGCACCCGGCCCGCCACCACTGGCGCCGTCGGCTCGTCACCGAGAAACGTCACCTTCACGCCCATGTCGGGCAGGATGCGCGGGTCGAGCTGATCGAACGCGACGCGCACCTTGACCGTGGCCTTCTGCCGGTCGGCCGTCGGAATCACCGTGCGCACCTTGGCCGGAATCCGCCAGTCCGGATAGGCGTCGAGCACGGCGGTCACCGGCTGGCCCGAGCGGACCCGGGCGATGTACGACTCGTTCACGTCGACCTCGATCTCCAGCGACTGCATGTCCACGATGGTGGCGATGCCGGTCCTCGTGAAACCGCCGCCGGCCGAGATGGGAGACACCATCTCGCCCCGCTGGGCGTCCTTGGACACGACGATGCCGGCGAAGGGCGCCCGCACGGTGCAATTTTCCAGATCTTGCTGGGCGACCTTCACCCGGGCCGCGGCCGCCTCCACCTGCTCGCGGGCGAGCATGAGCCGGGCCTTGAGGCTGTCCACCGTCGTCCGCGTGAGGTCGCGGGCCTGCTCGGCGATCAGCCCGCGCTTGAACAGCTCTTCCTGGCGTACCAGGTCCCGCTCGGCGTTGGCCAGGTTCACGCGCAGGTCGGCCAAGGTCGCCGCCGTCGCATCGCGCTCGGCCCGCGCCGCGGCCAGCCGTGCCTGGGCGTCGGCGTCGTCCAGTCGGGCCAGGACTTGCCCCGGCTCGACCTGCATGCCCTCCTCCACCAGCATCTCGTTGACCCGCGCGGTGATCTTTGCGGCGATCGTGGCCCGCCGGCGCGGCGTGACGTAGCCGCTGGCGTTCAGCAGGGCCGGCCGGCCCCCCTGGTCGGCGCGCACCGTGGCGACCTCCACTTCGACCGGGCGCTCGCGAAGCGCGAAGAAGAGCCCGGCCGCGCCCAGGAGCAGCAGCGCCAGCACGCCGATCAGCCCATACCGGCCACGACGCCCGGGTTCCCGGCGCGCGCGGTCGTCGATCCGGAGCGCCGACAGATCCGGGCCCGGCGACCTTTCGGTCATCGCTGCATCCCCTCGGCCACGTTTTCCCCTGTCCCCCAAGTGATTATGACGCGCCGGGCCGCTTCGTGGATCCACGGACGAGCGCTGCGCGATTGGCCCGGGCGAAGGCGGCAGGAGACGGTGGGCACCGACGGCGCCCGCCGTTCGCCTATGAAATCATCGCCGACGGACCTTTGCAACCGCTCGTCGAGCGGCCGGTGACGCTGGCCGGGCGGGCTCGGACCCGCGCCGTTGCCGGCTGCGGTGGACCGTGCGGGACTTCCGCGCCAGCCGCGACCGTAAAACGATGCGCGGCGCCCGGACGTCAAAGGCGGTCAGGCTGTGGCATCCCCAGGGGCAGAGCCATGAGGCTGGGACGAGAAATGAAGGTGACGGCAACCCTGCCGGACGGTGCCGCTCGGCCGGCCGCCCGTAGATCGGGCGGACCTATCCCTCTGCCGCTGTGGCTGCCCGGACGATCACACCGAGACCTACGAGGCCGACGGGGCCCAGATCGGGGCCTGCCTCTGGGCATGGCCAACCCTGGACATTGGTGGGACGCCCCGAAAGTGTCGTTGCGGCGGGCGCTTCGTTGC
Source organism: Candidatus Methylomirabilota bacterium (assembly GCA_035709005.1). Lineage (NCBI taxonomy): Bacteria > Methylomirabilota (SeqCode) > Candidatus Methylomirabilota bacterium. The sequence goes on from DASTFB010000034.1 coordinate 11,869, forward strand.
ACTCGGAGGTTCGTTGACCAGTTCCGGTGCAACACGAGCCAACGCGCCGATAGCCATCGACACAAAATATCAGCAGATATGACGCCGCGCGACTCTCTCCCTACTGGTCCAGCGATTGCTGCGCGCCTTACCGTGACGGATGCCGCGCCTGCTTGGTGGGTCTGTCGGTGACCGAAAGATACCTTGCGACATTCCTTGAGGCGCTCTCGGGGAAGGCCTTCTGCCATCCCTGCCCCACAATCCGCTTCGCCCCCTCACCCACCCCGCGCGATTGACCAGGCGACGGCGCGCCGGGTTAAATGTTGCGAGTTTGATCGACTCTATTGCGCAAGGTGAGGCGATGCCTCGCTCGAGAGGGCGAAAGGGCTTTCGGCCCAACGGGACTCGTCAATGACCTGGCGGGCCGCCGCCTGGCTGCGTGCAGTTCTTCGATCCTGGTATTCGCGCTTCCACGGGAGCGGCGGGTCTGGCCAGGGGGTTGAAGCACGCCTGGCCTTCGTGACCGACCGCGTTCCGGTGATCATTGCGCAACTCGACGAGCGCGAACGTTACGTGTTCGTCAACCGCCCGTACGCCGGGCACTATGGTCGCCGCCCCGAAGACATCGTCGGCCGCCACTTACGTGAGGTGGCGGGAGAGCAGGCCTACGCCGAACTTCAGCCGCGCGTGCAGGGCGTTCTCTACGAGGGCCGTGACGCCATATGGGAGACCGCGGAAGGGACGAGGCACTTCCAGTTCCGGGCGACCATCGCTCGGGACGACGACGGCCGCACGCACGGTCTGCTCATTGTCGGGACTGATATCACCAAGCGGAAACTGACCGAGGTAGAGCTGGAGCGCGAGCGGAAGCGTGAGCAGATGGCGAGAGCCGAAGCCGAACGACATAGCCGGGAAGCTGACGAGTTACGGCGCCTGTCGCGAGCGCTGACGTACACCACGAGTCCGACGGCTGCAGCGCAGCGTGTCGCCGACGCGGTCAAGCGGCTCTTCGAGCCGAGCAGCGCCGTCGTCCGGCTTCTCGAGTCCGACGGCGCCATGGTGGCCGTGGCAGTCGCTGGCGAGAACCCGGTCGTGATTCCTGGTCATCGGATGCCGGCGGGCTCTGGCGTCGTGGGGCTCGCCATCACCCGACGAAGTCTGGTCGTGACAAGTTCGGTCTTGACCGATCCCCGCATCAATCTGCCCCCCGAGGTCAGAGAGCAGCACGAGCGGCTGAGTCACCAGCTTGTCATAGCCGCGCCCCTCATCGTCGACGACCTCGTCATCGGGACGCTCGCAATGAACGACACGAAGGGACGAACTTTCGCGGAAACCGAACTCGCCCTGCTCGAGGCCCTCGCCAACCATGCCGCGGTCGGGATCCGGAATGCTCAGCGCTTTGAGCAGGAACGCGTGGCACGCCGGGAGGCCGAGGCGAGCAACCGAACCAAGGATGAGTTTCTGGCGATGCTGGGACATGAACTGCGGAACCCGTTGGCGGCCATCGGCGCGGGCGTCGCGGTCCTGAACCAACTCGACGCGGCAGACGAACGCTCGGTGCACTCCCGCGAGGTCATTACGCGGCAGGTCGCGCACCTGCGCGAGCTCATGGATGATCTCCTCGACGTCGGCCGCGTGACGACGGGTAAGATCATCCTATCGTTCAAGCCGGTCGATCTGGGTAAGCTCGCTCAGCGGGGCTGGGCCATCCTCGAGTCGACGGGAGTCTTCGCACGTCACGAAGCCAAGCTCGAGACGGAGCCGGTGTGGGTAAAGGCAGAAGAGACCAGGATGGCCCAGATCCTCGACAACCTGCTCACCAACGCGGTGAAATATACACCAGCCGGGGGCAGCATCATGATGACCGTCCGGCGCGAGGGCGACGATGCCGTGATTCGCGTCGCCGACACGGGCATCGGCATCAGCACAATACTCCTACCTCGGGTCTTCGATCTCTTCGTTCAGGGGGAGCGAACGCTGGATCGGGCCAAAGGGGGTCTGGGAATCGGACTGACGCTTGTGAAGCGGCTGGTGGAGATGCACGGGGGGTCTGTGGGCGCGTTCAGCGAAGGGCCAGGTCGAGGTAGCATCTTCACGGTCCGATTACCGCGCGTGGCCTTTCCCGTGGAGGTGATCGCGGCGGCGTCCACAGAACCCAGCTCTCCGGGCGCGCGCCGTGTCCTGCTGATCGAAGACAGCGCCGATGCCCGGCAGATGTTTCGCCTCATCCTCGAGCTGGACGGGCACGAGGTGCACGAGGCAGAAGACGGGATCACTGGTCTCGCGCAGGCCCTCGAGCTCCAGCCAGACGTCGCTGTGATCGACATCGGCCTCCCGGGTATCGACGGCTGGGAGCTCGCGCGTAGACTCCGCGCCACGGACGCGGGACGACGGATGATCCTCGTCGCGGTCTCCGGATACGGACAACGCGAGGATCAGCGTTTGTCACAAAAGGCAGGCTTCGACGAACACCTGGTCAAGCCGGTTGATCGCGATACCCTCAATAAGGCCATTCATGGAGCCTCACCGCGCCGGATGCGTGAGGCGTAATCTGGAGGCCACACTCCGGGCGTGGTGTTCCGCGACATCACGGCCTTCCTCGCCGCCATCACCTCCCAGCGGGCACTCTGCGAGGCAGGCGCTCGCCGAGGTTGGGGCACACTGTCATGATGGCCTCGATGATCGCGTACTCGACCGGCAGGTCTTCGGCCGTCTTTGCGATCAGGATGGAATCCGCGGTCAAGCTCGCCAGGCTGGCCGGGCTCACAGCGCACACCAAATCCTTCTCCGCGACGCCTCGCGCCGCCAGGGCCCACTGGACCCCGCTGACGAAGCCAGCGACGTAGTAAGTGGCCCCATCGGCGTTGTGATTGTACAGGTTGCGCCAGGTCTTCCCATCGATTGCGCCCGCCTGCGCTGTGCAGGGCCACATGGCGGCCAGAAGTATGGCGACAATCACTCTCTTGATCTTCGCCGGTGCGGCCATGCCACCAGGTTAACCGCCAGCGTTTTGAGCGAGCGAAGGAATGCGCGTGACTAGGCCGAAGGCATTATCGGTGGCCACCTAAAGAGCCAAACCGCCCGGCCACTTGAGCTCAACGCACCACACCAAAACGCCCGCATGATCCGGGCCGGGGTGCCGCAGGCGATCTTTGCCTCTCTCGGCGAAACGTTGGGTTACGGAGCAGCGGCCGGCAGGGTTTTGTGACGAGCCTCAGGGCCGTGCCCTGCCAAGAGACTGCCCGCGCTTCGCGCGTCCTGGTCAACCCGCTCTTAAATGGAAGCTGTTGGAGGAGGACCCCTCAGGGCGGACGGCCCCCTACGTTTCGCGTGGTATAAGCTCATGGGGAGTCACACGAGACCCCGGGGACCCCGG
>DASTFB010000035.1 GCA_035709005.1 Candidatus Methylomirabilota bacterium
GCACTGACCGGCCCCGGTGGCCGCTCGTCGGCCGCGAGCTCGGCGATGACCTGTCGCCGAGGCTCGCGGAGAGCGGCGCCCGCCCCGGCCCAAGGGCTCTTTACCCGCTTCCCACGCATCGGCGCTCTCGGCATCCGGGCAAAGCCGACCTGGTGGTCCGAGGGCGCCCGGAGTGCTCCCGGTCACTTTTTCCGCCGCGGCCGGGGGTCGTCGGCTAATGTGTGGCCGTGGCGCCGGGCACCCGAGGTCCACGGTCACGGTTCAGGGAGGGAGCGACATGAAAGCGACTCGTGTCCACGTCAGCCGTCGTCAGCTTCTCGCGGGAGGCGCAACCCTCGCGCTCGGGCTGCATCCCCTCCGCGGCTGGGCCCAGAAGCCGACCGTCAAGCTCGCCTTCATCGGTCCGCTGACGGGCGGGACGGCGTCGAACGGGCTCGGCGGCCGCAACTCGTTCCAGCTGGCGCTGCGAGAGCGGAACGCCGACCCGAAGGCGAAGTACCGTTACGAGGCGGAAATCCTCGATGACGAGTGCAAGCCGACGGTGGCCGTGCAGGCGGCCCTCAAGGCCTCCTCGGACCCGGCCATCATCGCGGGCGTGACCCACTACTGCTCGGTCACCGCCATCGCGACCGTGGACACCTACCACAAGGCCGGGATGCCGGCCATGGTGTGGGGCGCGGTGCTGCCGGAGATCACCTACAGCCACCAGCACGTCGAGATCACGCGGGTCAACGGGACCATGATCAACCAGAACAACGTGGCCGCCGACTTCGCGGTGAAGACGCTCGGGTTCAAGACGTTCGCCCTCATCCACGACACGACCGACTACGGGCGCGCGCACGCCAAGTGGTTCTCGGAGTTCGTGGAGAAGGCCGGCGGGAAGATCCTCTCGACGCAGGGCACGGCCAAGGACCAGAAGGACTACGCGGCGGAGCTGACGCGGGCCAAGGCCGACAAGCCGGAGGTGCTGTGGTACGGCGGCCTCACCCCGGACGGCGTGCGCGTGCGCGTGCAGATGGAGAAGCTGGGCGTGCGAGCGCAGTTCCAGGGCACGAGCGGGATCAAGTCGGACACCTTCAACGAGACGGCCGGACCGTCCGCCGAGGGCACGCTTGCCTTCGTCGAGGGCGCGCCGACCGAGAAGCTGCCCGGGGGCAAGCAGTTCCTCGCGGCGTACGCGAAGGCCGGGTTCCAGGAGCCGTCGGAGGCGTACGGCCCGTTCGCCTACGTGGCGGCCAACCTCGTCATGGATGCCATCGAGGCGGTGGGGCCGGACCGCGCCAAGGTCGCGGCGCGGCTCAAGCGCACCAAGCAGCAGGACACGATCATCGGGCCGGTGGAGTTCGACGAGCACGGGCAGAACACGGTGCCGCTGATCTCGAAGTACGTCAGCCAGGACGGCAAGTGGGTGCTCTGGGAGGATTCCGAGTACGCCTCCGGCAAGCGGACGCTGCCGGGCCTGAAGTACAAGAAGATGTAGCTGCGGCCGCGATGCCGCCGCTCGAGCTGCTCCTCCAGCAGGCGCTGAACGGGCTGATGCTGGGGGTCATGTACGCCCTGATCGCCGTCGGGTTCACGCTGTTCTTCGGCGTCCTCGACGTGATCCACTTCTCGCACGGCGACATCTACATGCTGGGCGCCTTCGCGGGACTCTCCGTGCTGGCCGGGCTGGCGGCCGCGGGCGTCGGCACGCCGGTCCTCGCCCTTCCCCTGGCGTTCGCGGCCTCCATCGTGATCACGGGGCTCATCGGCGTGGCCGCCGAGCGCGTGTGCGTCAAGCCGCTCGCCCGCTCGTCGCCCCTGATGACGCTGCTGGCGACGCTCTCGCTCGGCCTCGTGATCCGGGAGGCGGTGCTGATCTTCTACCCCCGCGGCGCCGACCCCAAGCCGTTCCCGTGGCTGCTGCCGCAAGGCGACTTCGACGTCGGCGGGGTGGTCGTGCGCTACGAAAACCTCGCGATCCTGGCCATCGGCCTCGCCGCCATGATCGCCGTCGACCGCATCATCAATCGCACGCGCATGGGGGCCGCGATCCGTGCGGTGGCCCAGGACCCGGAAGCGGCGCAGATGATGGGAGTCAACCTCGACCGGACCGTCGATGCGACGTTCTTTCTCGGCTCGGGTCTCGCCGCCGTGGCCGGCATCCTGAGCGGCCTCTACTACAGCGAGATCCACTTCATCATGGGGATCACCGGCGGCGTCATCGGGTTCTCGGCGGCGGCCATCGGCGGGTTGGGCAACGTCTACGGGGCCATCCTGGGCGGCCTCCTCTTCGGCCTCGTGCAGACGATGGCCGCGGCCCTGATCCCTCGGGGCTCGGAGTTCCGCGACGTCGTCGCCTTCGCGGTCGTCCTGCTCTTCCTGGTCGTGCGCCCCAGCGGCATCCTCGGGGCGAAGAGCGTGGAGCGCGTGTGATCCTGGTCTGGGCGGCGGAGGCCGTGGTGCTCGGGCTCGTCGTCCTCGGCATCCTGGCGGAGGCGCCGCTGGCGCTGGCGGGCACGGCGGCGGCGGCGCTGGCCGTCCTCGTGCTGGTGCGCGCGCGGCCGCAGCTGCGCGGGGCGCTGTCACGCGCCTTCGCCGAGCACCCGACGGCCGCCCTCCTCGGCGGCGCCGCGTGCGCGCTCGCCCTGCCGTTCGCGCTGCGGGGGAGCCCCTACTGGACGTTCGTCGCCACCCTGGCCCTCCTCTACGTCATCATCGGACAGGGCCTGAATCTGCAGATCGGCACGGCGGGCCTGATCAACCTGGCCGGCGCCGCCTTCGCGGGCCTCGGAGCCTACACGGTCGGCCTGCTCACGGTGTCGGCGGGCTGGCCGGCCTGGCTCGCCTTCCTGGCCGGTCCCGTCGTGGCGGTCGTCGTCGGCACCCTGCTCTTCGTGCCGATCCTGACCACGCGGGGGCACTACCTGGCGCTGGTGACCATCGCGTTCGTCTTCATCTTCAATGTCCTCATGAACAACCTCGAGTTCACGGGCGGCCCCCAGGGCATCAAGAACATCCCCACCCTGCGCCTGTTCGGGTACGCGTTCACCACCGCGCCGACGGTCCTGGGCGTCGCCCTGCCCGCCCACGCCAACTTCTACTTCGCCGCGGTGGCCGTGGCCGCCCTCACCACCGGCGTCATCCGCCGGCTGCACGACTCGTGGCTCGGGGTGGCGCTCAACACGCTGCGTGACGACGAGATCGCCGCGAAGTGCTGCGGCATCTCCATCGTCCGGGCGAAGCTCACGGCGTTCTGCATCGGAAACTTCTTCATCGG
>DASTFB010000036.1 GCA_035709005.1 Candidatus Methylomirabilota bacterium
ATGTAGCCCCGTTCGCGCACCGAGCCGCCGATTGCGGCGATTCTCTCAGCAGTCGCGCAGGCTCGTCACGGCGAGCGGGCCATGCCCTGACACCGAACCCGAGCACGAAGTGGCCATCGCCGAACTTGAGCACGAAACCACCCTGGCCGAAGTAGACACCCGGGGCTTATGAACGTTCGGAAAACTCGTTCCGCGTCACGAACCGGGTGAGGGGCATCGTGGCGGCGGTGCTCACCAAAGCCATGAGCACCAGGGCTGAGAAAGTGGCTGGCCCGACCAGGCCGGCATCGAGCACGACGGTGAGCACCACGACCTCCATCAATCCTTTGGTCTGCATCAGAGCGCCCAGGCCGAGCGCCGTCGGCCAGCCCTCGCCCGCCGCACGGGCCAGCAGCGCGGTGCCCCCGAACTTGCCGACGGTGGCGGCCAAGGTCATCAGCAGGAAGACGGCGAGGAACGTGTCAGAGCCCAGGTCGATAGTGGTCCGGAGGCCGGTCAAGACGAAGAAGAAGGGCATCAGGGCCACCGCAACCGGGGCCTCGAGCCGCACCAAGATCGCGCGTCTCGCGGCCCCGGGCATCGCTATGCCGGCGAGAAATGCGCCCAGGACATGGTGCAGGCCCAGCGCCTCGGTGACCGCGGCCGAGCCCAATGCCGTCGCGCAGGCGGCCGCGAGCCCCAGTCCGTCCGGGCCCGCCTCTTTCGCGTGGCTGGTCGCCAATCGGGCGAGCGCCGGGCGGACCAAACCGAACACGAGCAGCAGGTAGACTGGACCACCAACAAGCACCGGCCAGAATGTGCCACCCCCGGCCTGCCCCCCGGCGCCGTACGCGAGCAGCCCAGCAAGGAAGATCCAGAGCAGTGCGTCGTTGATGGCGGCGCACGCCAGGGCGAGTTGGCCGAGTCGCTGCCGCAGCAGTCCCATCTGCAACAGGATGGCGCCGAGCACCGGCAGCGCGGTTACCCCGGCGCAGATGCCGACGGCGGCCGCGAACTCCCCGGCTGAGGCTTGGGGGCCGACGGTTTCGGGATACTGGTGCGCCAGGAGGAGCCCGGCACCGGCGCCCAGCAAGGTCGGGAGGAATGCGCTGCCGATCCCAATCCAAACCAGGGCCGGTCCCCGCCCGCGGAGCAAGCCCACGTCGGCGTGAAGGCCGATAACGAAGGCGAACAGGATCACGGCGAGCGTAGCGATTCCCGAGAGCGGCGCCAGCGCCTGCGGGCTGATCAGGGGCGCCACGAGCTCCGGCGCGAGGCGGCCCAGCAGCGAGGGCCCGAGGACGATCCCGACCAGGATCTGGACCACAGCGAGCGGCAGCGCGTGGCGTAAGCGGGCGATCCTCCAGAGGGCCACCGGCAACGCGAGAACGATGAGAGCCTGAACGAGGAAGATCGCGGTGGCAGAGATGGGCGGCTCCTGTCTGACCGATCGGCGGGCTAACGGCTAGACCCGACCGACGTTGGGGACGCGGGTGGGGTTCCCGATTGCGGCCCCGGTGAGCTGGCGCGCCAGGTCGAGAACGGGATTCGTCTGGACGCCTTTACGATGGACAAGCCGCCGCGCAGATAGCGCGCGCCAGGCGGCTCGCTTTCAAATTCGCCTCGCCGGAGCCCACAAGTATGTTCTGGCCGGTGCAAAGCATTCGCCGCTGACGGCACTACGAAGCCATGTAGAGGATCCCCCAAAATCCGACGTGCGAAAGCGCGTGGTCTCCGCGTTAATCTCATGGGGCGGGGGTAATCTCATGGGCGGGGGCGCTCGGCAGCCTCTTCCGGCGGGCGTACGTTTCGGAACATCACCAGGAGGAGGAGGTCGTAGGCGGCTTTGAGCGCGCCGGCGAGGACCAGCGGCCAGCCGAAACCCGAGATGGCCAGCATCGCGCCGGCGAGCGCAGGGCTCGCAGCAGAGGCCAGGCTGCGCGGCACCGAGGTCACGCTGGCGGCTGCTGCCCGCTCCTCCGGCGCGACGACGGCCATGACGTATGAGGTCCGGGTCGGTACGTCCATCTGGGAGAGCGCGCTGCGCACGAGCAGTAGCGCGATCGCGAACGAAAGGCTCGGGGCGAACGGCACGAGCGCGAGGCATAGGTTGGCCGGAAGGTGGGTGCACACCATGGTGTTGATGAGCCCGATCCGATCGGCAATCCAGGCGGCGGCGAAGTAGGACACGGCCGAGAGCGCGCCCGTCCAGAAGAAGATGGCCCCGGCGGTGGCGAGCGAAAGGCCAAAGCGCTCGAACACCCAGAGCGCCAGGAGCGACTGGACGACCAGGCCGCCGGCGAAGGCATCCAGACTGAACAGGGCCGCCAGGGTGAGCACGATGCGGCGCGAGCGGCCGAGCAGCTTCGCGGGCGCTCGATCAGGATGGGCGGTTCTCACATCCCGTGGCGGGTTCCGATAGAGGAGCAGCGCGAGCCCACCCAGCACGGCATAGAGTAGGAACGCCGTCTGGAGCGCCGGCCTCAGCTCCGCATCGATCAGGTCTGCGGCCGCCTCGGGCAAGGCGGCGCCGAGGGCGCCCACCGCGGCCATGATCGATACAATGAAGCTGTATCGGGCGAAGAGGCGTGTGCGGTCACGGTCACTCATCATCCAGGAGAGCTGTGCCTAATGCCGCGGCATGAAGACGCTGACGTCGCCCGAAGACGGGTTCAAGGTGCCGACGATGGGGACGAGGAGGAGCGGCGAGAAGTGCTCGAGCGCGGCGTAGGCGATGCCCGTCAGCACCATCAGAAGGCCGGCGCTGATCAGCAACGTTCGACGAGAAGGGTGACAAGCGCCGAGCCGGCAAGCGTGGCGGTCGCGATGACGCCGGTCTCGAAAGGGCCGTTGCCGAGCTCGAGCAGATA
>DASTFB010000037.1 GCA_035709005.1 Candidatus Methylomirabilota bacterium
GGCTTGTCGAACCCCGACATCGCCGAAGCGCTCGGCATCAGCTTGCCGGCGGTGAAGTCCCGGATCCACCGCTCCCGCCTGTTCTTGCGCAAGGAGCTGAGCGCATACCTGGCTCCCGCCGCCTGAGCCTCGCGGTGAGCCCGCAGCCACACGTACCTGGAACAGCCCACCCGCGGTTCTACCCGGGCTGGCGCCGTCGATACAGCCGTACAGTTGACGCAACGCGCACGGGTGTGGTCAGATAGCTGCTTGCCGTCACGATTCTCCGAGAAAGGTCACAGGCAATGGAAGCCGTCATCCAGACCGGAGGCAAGCAGTACCGTGTGGCGCCCGGGCAAGTGATCACCGTGGAAAAGCTGCCGGGTGACAAGGGCTCGCCCGTCGAGTTCCGCTCGGTGGTGCTCGTGAGCCGGGACGGCGAGGTCATCACGGGGACCGACCGGCTGCGCGGGGCGAGAGTGGCAGGGGAGGTCGTGGGCCAGGGCCGCCACCGCAAGGTCCTCGTCGTCAAGTTCAAGCGGCGCAAGAACTACCGTCGGCATCTGGGACACCGGCAGCCGGCAACCCGGGTCCGCATCACGCAGATCGAGGTATAAGGAGCATGGCTCACAAGAAAGGCGTCGGCAGTTCCCGGAACGGCCGGGACTCCAATCCCCAGATGCTGGGCGTCAAGCGCTTCGCCGGCCAGTTCGTCACCGGGGGCAGCATCCTCGTCCGCCAGCGCGGCACGCGATTCAAGCCCGGCGCCAACGTCGGTCGCGGCTCCGATGACACCCTGTACGCCAAGATCGATGGCGTCGTGCGGTTCGATCGGCGCGGCGACTCACGCTACGTGGCCATCATCACCAGCCCCGCCTGACGGTGGGCGGGCGCTCCCCCAGCCCGCGAATCCGGTGTTCGTCGACGAGATCGAGATCTACGTCAAGGGCGGCGACGGGGGCGCCGGCTGCGTCAGCTTCCGCCGCGAGAAGTATGTTCCCTTCGGCGGTCCCGACGGCGGTGACGGGGGCGCCGGCGGCAGTGTCTGGATCGAGGCCGATCCCGCGCTGAGCACCCTCCTCGACTACCACTACAAGCGCCACTATGAGGCCGAGCGCGGCGAGCACGGCAAGGGCGCGAATCGCCACGGCGCCCAGGGCCGCGACCTCGTGCTCCGCGTGCCGGTCGGGACGGTGATCAGCGATCGCCAGACCGGCGAGGTGCTGGCCGACCTCTCGACCACCGGCCAGCGGATCCTGGCCCAGCCGGGAGCGCCCCGGGGTCGAGGCAACGCCCGGTTCGCCTCGTCGACGAACCGGGCTCCCCGCCAGGCCGACCCCGGCCGGTATGGCGAGGGGCGCTGGCTGAAGCTGGAGCTCAAGCTGCTCGCCGACGTCGGTGTGATCGGGTTTCCCAACGCCGGCAAGTCCACGCTGGTGTCGCGGCTGAGCGCGGCCAAACCGAAGATCGCCGACTACCCGTTCACCACGCTGGCGCCGACGCTGGGCCTGGTGCGGATCGACGACGAGCGCAGTTTCGTGATCGCCGACCTGCCCGGGCTGATTCCGGGGGCCTCGGAGGGGCGGGGCCTCGGTCATCAGTTTCTCCGGCATACCGAGCGCACACGGCTGCTCCTGCATGTGGTCGATCTCGACCCGTCCACCGGGCGCGATCCCGTCGACGATGTGCGGGTGATCAACGCCGAGCTCGGCGCGTACTCCGCGGCCCTGGCCGAGCGACCGCAGATCATCGTCGGCAACAAGGTCGACCTGCCGGACACCGAGCCGCCCCGCCGTGCCGTCGAGGTCTTCTGCGCCGGGGCCGGGCTTCCCTTCGTCGCGGTCTCGGCCGCCACCGGCGTCGGGCTGGTCACGCTGAGGGCGCGGGTGACCGCGGCTCTCGAAGAGACGGGATGGGTGCGCCTGGCCGGCTAGGCTCGCCCGGGAGCGGAGGCCGGCCGCCGCTGCACGGCGTGCGCCGACTCGTCGTCAAGGTCGGCAGCGGTCTCGTCAGCAGTGACGTCGGGGTCGAGCCCGAGCGCATCGCCTCCCTGGCCCAGGAGGTCGCCGATGTCCGGTCTGACCGTGAGGTGGCGCTGGTGACGTCGGGAGCGATCGCCACCGGCGCGGTTCGTCTGGGGCTGGCCGAGCGGCCGCGGACGATCCCCGAAAAACAAGCGGCCGCGGCCGTGGGGCAGGCCGCCCTCATGTGGCAGTACGAGAGGGCCTTTGCGGCCCACGGTCTGCCGGTGGGCCAGGTGCTCCTCACGGCCCAGGACATCGCCGACCGTACGCGCTATCTCAACGCGCGCAACACCTTGATGACGCTGCTGCGGCTGGGCGTCGTGCCCATCATCAACGAGAACGACACGGTCGCCGTGGACGAGATCAAGGTGGGCGACAACGACACCCTGAGCGCACTGGTCGCCTCGCTCGTCGACGCCGACCTCCTCGTCCTGCTCACCGACGTGGACGGCCTGTACACGGGCGACCCCAGCGTCGACGCCTCGGCCCGCAAGCTGGACACCGTGGAGGCCGTCACCGAGGACATCGCCCGGCTCGTGTGGGACCGGACGGGTCCCCTCTCGGTGGGGGGGATGGCCACGAAGCTGGCGGCCGCCCAGAAGGCCGCCGCCGCCGGCATCCCGATGATCATCGCGCGTGGCGGCGAGCCGGGAGTGCTGCGCCGCCTGCTGGCCGGTGAGCCGCTCGGCACGTACTTCGCGGCCAAGGCCGATCCCCTCACCGCGCGCAAGCGCTGGATCGCCTTCGCGGTCCCGCCCCAGGGCCGGCTCACGGTTGACGACGGGGCGTTGAGGGCATTAACTCGGCAGGGGCGGAGCCTCCTGCCGTCGGGCGTGGTCGACGTCGAGGGAGACTTCGCGGCCGGTGAGGTCGTCGCGGTGGTGGGCGTCGGCAACGGCAAGGAGGTCGGACGCGGGCTCGTGAACTTCGACGCCGACGAGCTCCGGAAGATCCGCGGGGCCCAGACCCGCGAGATCGAGACCCGGCTCGGCTACAAGAGCGCCGACGAGGTGATCCACCGTGACAATCTCGTGATCCACTGACGTGAGGTCATCGGGGATGGACGTCAAGACGCTGGTGGAGACCAAGGCCCGGGCGGCCCGGGCGACCGTGCCGACCCTGGCCCTCTGCTCCACGCGGACCAAGAACGAGGCTCTGCACGCCATGGCCCGCAGCCTGGAGGAGAGAGCGGCCGCCCTCGTCGAGGCCAACCAGGCCGATGTCGAACGAGCCCGGATCCAGGGGCACAGCCGGGCCTTCCTCGACCGCCTCACGCTGACCGAGCGGCGGGTGGAGGAGATGGCCGCCGGCCTGCACCAGATCGCGGCGCTCCCCGACCCGGTGGGCGTGGTGGTGGACTCATGGCGTCGCCCCAACGGCATCGAGATCGCCCAGGTCCGCGTGCCGCTCGGTGTGATCGGCTTCATCTACGAGTCCCGCCCCAACGTCACCGCGGACGCGGTCGGGCTGTGCGTGAAGTCGGGGAACGCCGTGCTCCTCAGAGGCGGCAGCGAGGCCATCGAGTCGAACGCGATGATCGTTGCCGTGCTGAGCAAGGCGCTGGAGAAGGCCGGCGTTCCCCCCGAGGCGATCCAGTTCATCGATACGACGGACCGGGCCGCCGTGGCCACCCTGCTGGGCCTCAGCGATCTGGTCGATCTCGTCATTCCCCGTGGCGGGGAAGAGTTCGTGCGCTGGGTCACCGAGCACGCCCGGGTGCCGGTCCTCAAGCACGACCGGGGCCTCGTGCACGTCTTCGTCGACGCCGACGCCGACCCCGACATGGCGACGGCCATCGTGATGAACGCCAAGGTGCAGCGCCCCAGCGTCTGCAATGCCGTGGAGACGCTGCTGGTCCACCGGGACGTCGCACCCCGGTTCCTGCCGGCGGCAGCGGCCCGGCTGCAGGCGGCCGGCGTGGAGCTGCGCGGGTGCCCGCGGACGATGGCGCTCGTGCCCGGCATCCGCGCCGCCGCCGAACGGGACTGGGACGAGGAATACCTGGATCTGATCCTGGCCGTCCGTATCGTCGACGACGTCGACGAAGCGATCGCCCACGTTCGCCGGCACGGCTCCGGCCTGGCCGAAGCCATCGTGACCAACACGCTGGCCCATGCCCGCCGGTTTACCAGGGAAATCGACGCCGCGGTGGTCCTGGTCAATGCCTCCACCCGTTTCGTGGACGGAGGACAGTTCGGCATGGGCGCCGAGATGGGCATTTCGACCTCCCGCGTCCACGCGCGGGGGCCGGTGGGGGTGCGAGAATTGACGACCACGAAGTATGTCGTGTACGGCGACGGCCAGGTGCGCGAGTAGTGGTCCGCACCGGGGTCTTCGGCGGCTCCTTCAACCCGATTCACTACGGCCACCTGCTCCTGGCCGACGATCTGCTCGAGCGGCTGGGATTCGACCGCCTGCTCTTCGTGCCGGCCGGGCTGCCACCGCACAAGCCGACCGCCACCCTGGCCCCGGCCGCCGATCGCTACGCCATGGTCCAGCTGGCGGTGGCCGACCATCCCCGCTTCGAGGTCTGCGACCTCGAGCTGCGGCGCGCCGGACCGTCCTACACCGTGGACACGCTGGAAGCTCTGGCGGCCGCCGACCAGTCGCTGTTCCTCATCGTGGGATCGGAAACGTTCCTCGACCTGCTCTCCTGGCGCTCGCCCCGTCGGATCGCCGAGTTGGCGCGCCTGGTCGTCGTGCCGCGGGCCGGGAGTGTGTTCGATCCCGAGGTGGCAGCCGCCCAGAAGGTGCTCCGGGAGATCGGCGCCACGCGCTTCCAGGTCGTCGAGGAGGGACCGGCGCCCGACGAGGGCGTGCTCGTCGTGCACGCGACCTCGCTGCCGATCTCGGCGTCCGACCTCCGCCGCCGCGCCCGCCAGGGCTGCTCGCTCGCCTATCGATTGCCCCCGGCCGTCGTCCAGTACATCCGCGACCGCCGGCTCTACGGCAGCAGCGCGGCGTGAACGAGACGCTGAACGCGGAGCGCAAAGTCCGGGAGGCGGCGCAGGCGGCGCTCGACAAGAGAGCCGTGAACGTGGTCGTGCTCGATGTGCAGGGGCTGAGCAACGTGACCGATTACTTTCTCGTGTGTAGCGGGAAGTCCACCACCCACGTCCAGAGCATCACCGACGCGATCCGCGATGAGCTCAAGGGGCTGGGAACGCGGCCCCTGCATGCCGAGGGCGTGCCCGAGAGCGGCTGGGTGCTGCTGGATTACGGCGACGTGTTGATACACGTATTCCTGGAGGACACCCGTTTGTACTATGCGCTGGAGCGGCTCTGGGGAGATGCACCGACGCTGTCATTGGAGGCCTGAATGCAAGCCCCAGGAGTTGCGTGCTTGTGCTGTTGATGCTAGCGTAGCCCAGGTTGTTAGTGGAGGTTGGGATGAGAAAGGATCGACTGGCGTCCTACAAGAAACGTCTCCTGGAGAAGCGGTACCAGCTTCTCGAGGAAGTGGGACGAAGCGCGCTCTACGGCAAGGATCAGGAAGACGACTCGATCAAGGATCTGGGGGATCAGGCCAACACGGCCTACACCCGTGAGTTTTTCTTCGAGCTCGGCAACGGGGATCGGCGGCTGCTCCGCGACGTCGTGCTGGCGCTGCAAAAGATCGAGGATGGGTCGTACGGCACCTGTGAGCGGTGCAGCGAGCCCATCGCCGAGAAGCGGCTCGATGCCCTGCCGTTCGCGCGGTACTGTATCAACTGCCAGCGCCTGGTCGAGGAGGAGGAGCGCATGGCCACGGGCTAGCTCCCGCGGCCCTCGCGTGCCCCGCCCGCCGTCCGCATGCCCGCCTGGCTCCCCTCGCTGAACGTTCTCACCTCCGCCGGTCGCCTGCTCGCCCGCGTCGTCGGCGCCGTGCCGCTGACGCGCGTCGCCCACGCCGAGATCGCCGAGTTGGTCCGCCGGGCCGGCGAGGCGGAGCAGGCGGGACGGCGCGACGAGGCGACCCGGCTGTACCGCGAGGCCCTCGGCCACCACAAGAACGAGCTGACGGCGCTGCGGGGCCTGCGCACGCTGGCCGTCGAGGCGGGGAACTGGCGGGAGGCGCTGGACGTCGCCGAGCGCCTCGTCGCTCACGCGCCGGCGGCCGAGCGTCCGCGGGAAACGGAGTGGCTGGCCATCGTCCACCATGAGCTGGGGCGCGCGGAGATCGGCCAGGGTCGCCCCGCGGCCGCCATCCCTCACTTCCGCAGCGCGATCCGGGCCGATCGCAGTTTCGTCCCCGCCGTGCTCGCCCTGGGCGAGGCCCACGAGGCGACCGGCGATCGCCGCGAGGCCCTTCGCACCTGGGAGCGCGCGGTGGAGGCCCAGCCGGCGCTCCCCATCCTGGTCCGGCTCGAGCGAGCCTATCGCGAGGAAGGACGACCGAGCCGCATGATCGCGGTGTACCGGGCCGCCGTCGAACGGGCGCCCGACGATCTGGCGCTGGCGGTGGCCCTGGGGCGGGTGTATTTCGAGCTCGAGATGCTGGACGAGGCCGCCGACCAGTTCGAGAAAGTAGAGGTTCGGGCTCCCGACCTGCCGGTGGTGCACGCGTTTCTCGGATCGGTGTTCGAGCGTCGCGGGGAGACGCGGGAGGCCTTCCAGGAGTACCGGCGGGCGTTACGGCTGAGCCACGCCTTCGACTGGCCGCACCGCTGCGCCGCCTGTCACGCGCCGGCACCCGCCTGGCGCGAGCGCTGCCAGCTGTGCGGGCGGTGGAACGCGTTGCAGCCGCTCGGAGGGCGCTGAGTCTCACGTCGGCGGCCGCCGTGCTTCGATGAGAGCCTGGGTGTGCGCCGCGCTCGATCTCCTCTATCCCGCCGTCTGTCCCGTCTGCCAGCGTCGTCTGGGCGGCGGCCGTCGGGATCCCCTCTGCGGTAGCTGCTGGGCGCGGATCGCGCGCATCGAGGCGCCGTACTGCCTTCGCTGCGGCGCCCCCGGCATCCCGGGCCGTGACGGCGCCCCGGCCGAGAGCACCCCGGCGAGCCCGCTCTGCCCGGCCTGTCGAGCCGATCCGCCGCCATTCGATTACGCTCGGGCCGCCGCCCCCTACCAGGATCCCCTGCGGTCGGCGGTCCACGCGTTCAAGTTTCGCGGCAAGCGGGCGCTGGCCCGCCCGCTCGCCGACCTTCTCATCACGCAATGCGGTCGGGGCCTCGCCGCCGAGGCCGACGTGCTCGTCCCGGTCCCGCTGGCCCCGGCCCGGGAGCGGCAGCGCGGGTTCAACCAGGCCGCGCTCCTGGCCGAGCGCGTGGGGCAGGCGCTGGCCCGACCGGTGAAGCCCGGCTGGCTGGGCCGCGCGCGGCCGACCCAGCCACAGAGCGAGCTCGCCGCCGAGGAGCGCCGGCGCAACGTCCGCGGCGCCTTCCGGGCCGCGCCCGCCGTGGCCGGGCGCCACGTGCTGGTGATCGACGACGTGCTGACCACCGGAGCCACCGCCGCCGAGTGCGCCCGCGCGCTGCGGGCGGCCGGCGTACGGACGGTGGGTGTCCTCACCGTTGCTCGGGTGGTCTGACGGGCCGTATAATCGATCAGTCGTGTGAGCCGCAACGCCGTGGATCCCCACAAGGAGTCTTCCATGAGCATTCGAGTCGGCGTCAACGGATTTGGACGGATCGGGCGAGTCTTCTTCCGGACGACCCTCAACGACAAGGATATCGAGGTGGTCGGGGTCAACGACCTGGCGGACGCCAAGACCCTGGCCCACCTTCTCAAGCACGATTCCGTGCACGGCACCCTCGCGGCCGAGGTCAAGGCCAAGGACGGCGCGATCTTCGTGGACGGGCGCGAGATCCGCGTCACCGCCGTCAAAGACCCGGCCAGCCTCCCCTGGAAAGACCTCGGCGTGGACGTCGTCATCGAGTCCACCGGCGTCTTCCGCGACACCGCGACCGCCTCCAAGCACCTGCAGGCGGGCGCGCGCAAGGTCATCATCACGGCGCCGGCCAAGGACCCTGACGTGACGATCGTGCTCGGCGTCAACGAGCAGGCCTACGATGCGCACCGCCATCGCATCATCTCGAATGCCTCCTGCACCACCAACTGCCTGGCCACCACCGTCAAGGTGATCGACGACGCCTTCGGCGTGAAACGCGGGTTCGCCACCACCGTGCACGCCTACACCAACGACCAGCCCGTCCACGATTTCCCCCACAAGGATCTGCGGCGGGCCCGGGCTGCCGCCCTCAGCATGATTCCCACCACCACCGGCGCCGCCACCGCGGTGGGGCTGGTGCTGCCCAAGCTCAAGGGCAAGCTCGACGGCATCGCCATCCGGGTGCCCACCGCCAACGTCTCGGTGATCGACCTCGTGGCCGAGGTGGACCGGCCGGCCAGCGTGCAAGCCGTCAACGACGCGTTTCGGGAGGCGGCGGCGGGCAAGCTGCGGGGCATCCTGGACGCCAGCGAGGAAGAGCTCGTCTCGGTGGACTTCAACGGCAATGCCCACTCGTCCATCGTCGACCTGTCGTCGACGGCGATGATCGAAGGCAATCTCCTGAAGGTCCTCGCCTGGTACGACAACGAGTGGGGCTACTCGTCGCGCCTGCGGGACCTGGCCCGGTTCATCGGCAAGACCCTCTAGGCGCGGGGCTGGTGGCCAAGCTCACCATCGAGCAGCTCGACCTGGCCGGTCGGCGCGTCTTCTTGCGGGCCGACCTCAACGCGCCCGTCGAGGCGGGCGCGATCACGGATGACACGCGGCTGCGCGCGGTGGTGCCCACCATCCAGTACGCCACGAGCCGCGGGGCCGCCGTCGTGCTCGCTTCGCACCTGGGCCGCCCGCGAGGCCGGCCCACGCCGGAGGCCTCGCTACGCCCCGTGGCCGAGCGACTGGAGTCGCTGTTGGGGCAGCCGGTGCCGCTAGCGCCGGACTGCGTGGGCCCCGAGGTGGCGGAGCAGGCCCAGCGTCTCAAGCCCGGCGAGGTGCTCCTCCTCGAGAATCTGCGCTTTCACAAGGAGGAGGAGATCAACGACGAGGGCTTCGCCCGGGCCCTGGCCGTCCTGGCCGACTGCTACGTGAACGACGCCTTTGCCGCGGCCCATCGCGCCCACGCCTCCATCGTGGCCATCACGAAGTTCCTGCAGCCGGCCGCCGCCGGTCTCCTGATGCAGAAGGAGCTGAACGCGCTCACTCGTATCCTGGAGCGTCCCGAACGGCCGCTGGCGGCGATCCTGGGGGGCGCCAAGGTATCCGACAAGCTGGCGCTGGTGGAAAACTTGCTGCTCCGCGTGGACGCGCTCCTGATCGGCGGCGGGATGGCCTTCACGTTCTTGAGGTCGCTCGGTCACGACGTGGGCCGCTCGCTGCTGGAGCCCGGGCAGATCGACACCGCCCGGCGCATCCTGGAGGGCGCCCGCCGGCGGGGGGTGTCGGTCGTGCTGCCCGTCGACGTCGTGGTGGCCTCGGAGCCGGACAGTCCCTCCGGCTCGGTGGTCGGCATCCGGGAGATTCCAGCAGACCGCATGGGTCTCGACATCGGCCCTCTCACCGTCGAGCGCTTTGCAACCACGCTGAAGTCGGCTCGGACGATCGTGTGGAACGGCCCGCTGGGGGTCTTCGAGAAGCCGGCCTTCGCTGCGGGCACGCTGGGCGTGGCGCGAGCCGTGGCCGACGCTCCGGCGTTCTCGGTCGTCGGTGGGGGTGACACCCTGGCCGCCGTGAACGCCGCCGGCGTCGCCGATCGCATCGGGTACATCTCGACGGCGGGAGGGGCGTTTCTCGAGTTCCTGGAAGGGCGGTCGCTGCCGGGCGTGCAAGCTCTCACGGAGGTCTCGTGATGCGGACCCCGCTCGTGATGGGAAACTGGAAGATGCATGGCACCCTGGCCGAGGCGCGGGCCCTGGCCGGCGCCCTCCGCGAGGCGCTGAAGCGGCCGCGCGGCGTGGAGGTCGTCGTCTGCCCCCCGTTCACGGCACTGGCCGCAGTGGCTGAGGTTCTGGCCGGCGGCCCCATCCGCATGGGCGGCCAGAACTGCCACTGGGAGGCCGCCGGCGCCCACACCGGGGAGATCTCGCCCGCCATGCTGGCCGACGTCGGCTGCCGCTACGTCATCATCGGCCACTCCGAGCGACGGCGCGAGATGGGGGAGGCCGACGAGCAGATCAACCGCAAGGTCCAGGCGGCCCTGGCCCACAATCTGACGCCGACGCTGTGTATCGGCGAGACCGCCGATGAGCGACGGCAGGGACTGACCTTCACCACCGTCGAGGGCCAGCTGCGAGCGGGGCTGGCCGGGCTCAGCCCGGAGGCGATCGCCAACGTCGTGCTCGCCTACGAGCCGGTCTGGGCCATCGGCACCGGGGCCAACGCCACGCCGGCGCAAGCCACCGAGGTTCACGGCTATCTGCGCGGTCTACTGTCCGAGCTCACGTCGAAGGAGACGGCGCAACGCATCCGCATCATCTACGGAGGCAGCGTGAAGGCCGACAACATCGACTCGCTGGCCGCGGAGCCCGAGATCGACGGGGCTCTGGTCGGGGGCGCCAGCCTCAACGCGGCGGGGTTCGTCGCCATCGCCAGGAAGGCGGCGCGCGCCGGCGCCGCCACGAAAGGGGAGTAATGTACACAGCCCTGGTCGTCATTCACATCATCGCGTGCTTCGGCATCGTGGGAATCGTGCTGCTGCAGGCCGGCAAAGGGGCCGACATCGGCTCGGCCTTCGGCGGCGCCGGCACGCAGGCCGTCTTCGGGTCCATGGGCACTCCCACCATCCTGGGCAAGATCACCGCCGCCGTCGCCGTCGTCTTCGTGATTACCTCGTTCACGCTGGCCATGCTGGGGGGCGGGCGGAGCGGCTCCGTCGTGCGGGAGCCCGCCCCTCCGCCCGCGACCACGGCCCCCCCGACTCCGGGCTCCACCCCGTCGAGCCCGGCCGCGCCGGCGCCGGCCAAGTAGCATGAAGCGAGCGGCGGCCCGGCGCCTTGTCGCTCTCCTGTTGCTGGGGACAGGCGCGCTGGCCGGCTGCAGCAGCGAGGTGGGCGGGGCCGCCGAGGAGGCGCCCGCCGCCGGCAAGCCGGAGTACGGCGACACCCTGGTCGAGGCGATCACCGGCAACGTCTCGGGCCTCATCCCCAACATCACGTCCGACAGCGCCTCCCACCAGATCGGCGATCTGATCTACAGCGGCCTGGTCAAGCGCGATCGTGAACTGAATCTCGTCGGCGAGCTCGCCGAGTCGTGGACCTTCAGCCCGGATTGCCGTGACCTCACGTTCTCGCTGCGCAAGGACGTCCGCTGGCACGACGGCGAGCCCTTCACCGCCGAGGACGTCATCTTCACGTACCAGACGGCCATCCACCCCAAGACGCCCACCGCCTACCGGGAGGACTTCCGGGCGGTGGCGAGCGCAGAGGCCGTCGACCGGTATACCGTCCGGATCAGGTACCACCAGCCCTACGCCAAGGCGCTGCAGAGCTGGGGCGCCTGGATGCTGCCGCGTCACCTCCTGGAGCGTTTCGTGCTGGAGGGGCGCCTGCGCGACGCGCCCCAGAACTGGACGGCGCCGGTCGGCACCGGTCCCTATCGCTTCAAGGAAATGCGCTCGGGTGAGAAGATCGTCCTCGTCGCCAATCCCGACTTCTACGAGGGTCGGCCCTACCTGTCGCGCATCGTGTATCGGGTCATTCCCAGCCAGGCCACGATCTTCCTGGAGCTCAAGGCCAAGGGCGTGGACACTGCCGGCCTCACGGCGCTGCAGTATCGCCGGCAGACGGAATATCCGGCATTTCGGAAGGCGTATATGAAGTTCCGCTACCCCAGCAACGCCTACACCTACCTGGGCTTCAACCTGAAGGACCCGCGCTTCGCCGACCGGCGCGTGCGCCACGCCTTCGCCCACGCGATCAACAAGCAGGAGCTGATCGACGGGGTCCGCATGGGCTTGGGCCGGGACGCCACCGGCCCCTACAAGCCGGGGACGTGGGTCTACAACCCCGACGTCGCCCGCTACCCCTATGATCTGACGCGGGCTCGCCGGCTGCTCGCCGAGGCCGGGTGGAACACGCGGAACAGCGAAGGATTGCTGGTCAAGGATGGCGAGCCCTTCACCTTCACCCTGCTCACCAACCAGGGCAACGACGAGCGGAAGAAGATCGCCGAGATCGTTCAGGCGTCGCTCAAAGAGCTCGGGGTCGGCGTGGAGATCCGCGTGCTGGAGTGGGCCTCCTTCCTCAAGGAGTATGTCAAGAAACGTCGCTTCGACGCCATCATCCTCGGGTGGGGCATCGGCCTCGACCCCGACCAGTACGAGATCTGGCACTCGTCCAAGACCGGGGTCGACGAGCTCAACGTGATCTCCTTCAAGAATCCCGAGGTCGACATGTTGCTCGAGAAGGGGCGGCGGTCCTGCCAACAAGCCGAGCGCAAACAGTACTATCAGCGCATCCAGGAAATCCTGGCCGAGGAGCAACCCATCATCTTCCTGTACTTCCCCGATGCGCTGCCCGCCATGAGCCAGCGTGTCCACGGGATCGTGGAGTCCCCGAACGGCATCCGGTTCAACTTCACGGAGTGGTACGTGCCCCGGTCCCTGCAGCGTTACACCTCCGAGTAAAATAGCGCTCCGTGTTCTGGTACGCGGTGCGTCGCTTCGTGCTGGCTGTGCCCTTGCTCGTGGGCATCACGTTCATCTCGTTCATGGTCATCCATCTGGCCCCGGGAGATCCCCTGGAGATGCAGATGGGCGAGCTCAACCCCGAATCCACGGCGCAGGCCAAGCAGATGTTGCGGGAGCTGTACGGACTGGACAAGCCCTTGCCCGTCCAGTACTGGCACTGGCTGGGCCGCCTCGCCCGGCTGGACTTCGGACGCTCCTTCATGCCCGACGGGCGACCGGTTCTCGACAAGATCAGTGAACGCTTGCCGGTGACACTTCTCCTCAACCTCATCGAGATGCTGATCATCCTGGTCCTGGCCGTCCCCATCGGCATCCTCAGCGCCACCCGTCAGTATTCGCTCTTCGACAAGATCACCACGGTCTTCGTCTTCGTCGGCTTCGCCACGCCCGACTTCTGGCTGGCGCTGCTCCTCATGATCCTCTTCGGCGTCCAGCTGGGCTGGCTGCCGATCTCGGGACTCCGCTCGCTGAACTGGGAATATCTGGGCTTCTGGTCGCAGCAATGGGACTTCCTGAGCCATCTGATCCTGCCCATCGTGGTGGCGACCTTCGGCGGGCTGGCCGGCTTCTCCCGCTACATGCGGCAGAGCATGCTGGAGGTCGTCCGGCAAGACTACATCCAGTCGGCCCGGGCCAAGGGCCTGTCCGAGCGGGTCGTCATCGGCAAACACGCGCTGCGCAACGCCATGCTTCCCATCGTCACCATCCTGGGCCTCTCGTTGCCGGGGCTCATCGGGGGCAGCGTCATCGTCGAGTCGGTCTTCGCCATCCCGGGGATGGGGCAGCTCATGGTGCAGTCGGTGTTCCAGCGCGATTACCCCGTGATCATGGCCAACCTCGTCATCGTCTCGGTGCTGACGCTCCTGGCCAACCTGGTCGCCGATCTGTCGTACGGTCTGGTCGATCCACGCATCCGGTTGGCCGGACGGCGTGGCCGGCGATGAAGGCCTTCGGGCGCGCCTTCGCCAAGAACCGGCTTGCCGTCGCCGGCGGCGTGGTCGTGCTAGGTCTGGCCGTGCTGGCGATCCTGGCCCCGGCCATCTCACCCCGCGATCCCAATCGACCTGACATCAAGAAGATCCTCGTCGCGCCTTCGGCGGCGCACGCGCTGGGGACGGACCAGCTCGGGCGGGACGTGTTCTCGCGCATGCTCTACGGCGCGCGGGTGTCGCTGGCGGTCGGTTTCGTCTCGGTCGGCATCGCGACCGCGATCGGCATCGCGCTCGGCTCGGCCGCCGGATACCACGGCGGTCTCGTCGATGCCCTGATCATGCGGCTCGTGGACCTCATGCTCGTCTTTCCCCGCTTCTTCCTGCTCCTGGCCGTGCTCGCCTTCCTGAAGCCCTCGATCTGGACCATCATGGTGGTCATCGGGCTCACCGGGTGGATGGGCGTGACCAGGCTCGTCCGGGCCGAGTTCCTGAGCCTCAAGGAGCGCGAGTTCGTGCTCTGGTCGCAGTCGGTGGGCGCCACCGGCTTCCGTGTCATCTGGCGTCACATCCTGCCCAACGCCATGGCTCCCGTCCTGGTGGCCATGACGCTGGGCATTCCGGCGGCCATTCTCACCGAGTCCGGGCTGTCGTTCCTGGGGCTGGGTGTCCAGCCGCCGTTCGCCAGCTGGGGGAATATCCTCAACGAGGGCAAGGACACCATCGAGATCGCCTGGTGGCTATCGGTGTACCCCGGGCTGGCCATCCTCGTGACGGTGCTCTCCTATAACCTGCTGGGCGAGGGGATTCGCGACGCCCTCGATCCCCGGCTCCGCCAAACGGTGGGTCGGTTTGTCACCCGGGGACGGTGACGGTATACTCGAGACCCGATTCGACGCGGGCCGAAGTGGCGGAACTGGCAGACGCGCACGTTTGAGGGGCGTGTGGGGCAACCCGTGGGGGTTCGAGTCCCCCCTTCGGCACCAGGCACCGTCACGTCGCCCCGCTATACCGGATGACGCAGATCCCGAAGGTCACGACGCCCGCACCCATGCTCGCCGCCCGGGAGATCGACGCTCTGGTGGAGGGCGTCCACGAGGACGTATTCGGCGTGCTGGGCCCGCACGCGGTGCAGACGGGCACCGGCGTCGCCGTGGCCGTGCGGGCCCTCCTGCCGCAGGCTGACAGCGTCCGGGTCATCCCCGCCGCCGCGGGCCGCGAGCCGCGCCCCATGCAGCGGCTCCACCCCGCCGGCTTCTTCGAAGCGGTCTTTCCCGACGAATCTCGGATCTTCGCCTATCGCCTGGAAGTGAGGGACGGCCCGGGCGCGGTCGCGGTGGTGGAGGATCCGTATCGATTCCCGTCGACCCTCGGCGAGTTCGATCGCCATCTCCTGGCCGAGGGCACGCACTACGCGGCCAGCGACAAGCTGGGCGCCCACCCGATGGTGCTGGACGGCGTGTCCGGCACGGTGTTCGCCGTGTGGGCGCCCAACGCGCGCCGCGTGAGCGTGGTCGGGGACTTCAACGGATGGGACGGGCGGCGCCATCCCATGCGACGGCATCCCGCGAACGGCATCTGGGAGATCTTCGCTCCGGGCGTGGATGAGGGCGCGCGGTACAAGTTCGAGATCCGGTCGCGCTCGGGCGAGCCCCTGGCGCTCAAGGCGGATCCGTACGCGTTCGCTTTCGAGGCCGAGACCCCCCGAACGGCCGCCGTCGTGAGCCGGCTCGCCGGCCATCGCTGGACCGACCAGGACTGGCTGGCCGAGCGCGGCCGGCGGGCGCCGCAGGAGGGGCCGCTGACGATCTACGAGGTGCACCTCGGGTCGTGGCGGCGGGTGCCCGAAGAGGGCGACCGCTTCCTCAGCTACGCCGAGCTGGCCGAGCAACTGGGCGCCTACGTGCGGGAGATGGGGTACACCCACGTCGAGCTCCTCCCGGTGATGGAGCACCCCTTCTATGGCTCCTGGGGCTACCAGGTGATCGGCTACTTCGCGCCGACGCGGCGGTATGGCACGCCGCCGGACTTCATGGCCTTCGTCGATCGCCTGCACCGGCAGGGCATCGGCGTGATCCTGGACTGGGTTCCCGCGCACTTCCCCAAGGACCCCCATGGACTCGGGTACTTCGACGGCACCCATCTGTACGAGCACGCCGATCCCCGGCGCGGCGAGCACGCCGACTGGGGAACGCTCATCTTCAACTACGGGCGCAACGAGGTGGCGAACTTCCTGCTGGAGAATGCCCTCTTCTGGCTGGATCGCTACCACGTCGACGGCCTCCGCGTGGACGCCGTCGCCTCCATGCTCTACCTGGACTACTCACGCCAGCCCGGCGAGTGGCTGCCCAACGAGTTCGGCGGTCGCGAAAACCTCGCCGCCCTCGCCCTCCTGCGCCGTCTCAACGAGCTGGCGCACCGGGATCGCCCCGGCATCGTCGTGGCCGCCGAGGAATCCACTTCCTGGCCGATGGTGTCGCGGCCGACGTACCTGGGCGGGCTCGGCTTCGGCTTCAAGTGGAACATGGGCTGGATGCACGACGTCCTGGACTACATGCGGCTCGACCCCGTGCGCCGCAAGTATCACCACAACCTCCTGACGTTCGGCCTGCTGTATGCCTGGAGCGAGAACTTCATCCTGCCCCTCTCGCACGACGAGGTCGTCCACGGCAAGGGCTCGCTGCTCGGCAAGATGCCCGGCGACGAATGGCAGCGCTTCGCGAATCTCCGGGCCCTCTACGGCTTCATGTACGGCCATCCCGGCAAGAAGCTCATGTTCATGGGCGGAGAGTTCGGCCAGAGCCGGGAATGGCATCACGATCGCAGCCTCGACTGGCACCTCACGGCAGCCGGGCCGTTCCACCGCGGTCTTCAGCGGCTCGTCCGCGACCTCAATCAGCTCTATCGGCGCGAGCCCGCCCTGCACGAGCTGGACGCCGATCCGGCGGGCTTCGAATGGATCGACTGCTCCGATAGCGAGCAGAGCGTGATCACCTTTCTCCGGCGCGCGCGCCGGCCTTCCGATCTCGTCGTCGTGGCCTGCAACTTCACGCCGGTGCCCCGAGTCGGCTATCGCATCGGTGTGCCGCGCGGGGGCTTGTACCGGGAGCAGCTGAACAGCGACGCCGCGCTGTACGGCGGCAACAATGTCGGCAACGCCGGCAGCGTCTGGGCCGAGCCCACTCCGTGGCAAGGGCAGGCGCACTCGCTCGTGCTGACCCTGCCGCCGCTGGCCGCGCTCTTTCTCAAGCCCGCCGACGGCTGACCCGGGGCTTTCTCCCGATCCGCGTCCGACGCTTGTGGGCAGCCCGCCGGCCCTTCGCCGGGGGCGACCTCCGGACGGGCACGCCGAGCGCTTCGTCCAGTGACGGTGGCTGCAGCGGCCTGGGGCCGAGGGGCGGTTCGGTACGCTTTCTGGCCATGATGCCTCCCGTCGATGACCGCAGCCGGTCGTCAACGCGTCCGGCTGTTACTATACTGATCGCCCGTCGGGCTCACCCTCGAGCCGCGGGGGTGCGGTGGTCCTGCCACATGCGCTGATGCATCGTTCGGGCCGGGAGGGTCGATGGGCGGCGTGATCACGCTCTTTCGGATTGCCGGCATCCCCGTGCGGGTGCATGCCAGCTGGCTGGTCATCTTCGGATTGATCGCCTGGAGCCTCTCCGTCGGGTACTTCCCCCAGCAATTGCCAGGCTTGCCCCTCGTCACGCATTGGGCGAACGGCCTGCTGGCGGCGCTGCTCCTCTTCGTGTCCGTGTTTCTCCACGAGCTCTCGCATGCTCTGGTGGCCCGCTCCTACGGGATCCCGGTGGCCTCCATCACCCTGCACGTCTTCGGCGGGGTCTCCCAGCTGGAGCGCGAGCCCGATCGGCCGGGGGTGGAGTTCCTCGTCGCCGTCGTGGGGCCCCTCACCAGCTTTGCCCTGGCCGGGCTGATCGCGGTCGCCCAGGCCGTGCTGACCCCACCGCCCGCGGCGGCCGCGATCATGCGCTATCTCACCCTCGTCAATGCGGTCGTCGGCGTGTTCAACCTGGTGCCCGGGTTTCCCCTGGACGGCGGGCGCATGTTACGGGCGGGCCTGTGGAGGGCGCGGGGCGACCTGGGCTGGGCGACGCGGGTGGCCAGTGGCGCCGGCTCGGCCTTCGCCTTCTTGCTGATGGCGGTCGGCGCGTGGCAGACGCTGGGTGGGGAGTTCCTGGGGGGCCTCTGGTTCATCCTGATCGGCCTCTTCTTGCGGCAGGCGGCGGTCGGCAGCTATCAGCAGCTGGTGGTGCGGCGGATGCTGGAGCCGCTGGCGGTCCGCGACGTGATGACGCGCGACGTGATTCATGTCGCGCCGGGGCTGCCCCTGGCGCGGGTGGTCGACGAGTTCTTCTGGCCGCATCACGTGGCGAGCTTTCCCGTCGTCGACGACGGTCGGGTCGTGGGCATTGTCAGCGTCCACGATCTCGCTCGGATCGGCCGCGAGCGGTGGTCGGAGACGAAGGTTGCCGACATCATGCAGCCGCTGGCGCCGTCGCTGCGGGCGTCGCCCGACGAGTCGCTCTGGGACGCTTTCCAGAAGCTCTCGCAAAATGGGATCGGGCGGCTCGCCGTCCTGGACGGTGAACGCCTGGTCGGGTATCTCAGCACGAAGGACGCCATGCACGTCCTGGCCGTAGGCAGCCTGAAGCCCTAGCGGGCACTCACGGGCGGGACTAGAACGTCCCGCCGCCTCCGATACCAGGAGGGCGCGTCCACCCGCAAGCCCCGGAACCGGCGAATCCACTGCTGGCTCACTCCGAGCGCGACCGCCCACGGCAACCAGCGGTGCAGCGTGTCGGCCGGCAGCCGCTCGAGCCGATCCTTCTCGGCGCGCTCGAGGAATTCCCGGAAGCCGCGAACGTGAACCAGCAGCCGCGCGCCGCGCCAGGTCCGCCGCGGCATGGCCTGGCCGATGCCGAACACGATCAGCCCGCTGGCCACCACGCCGACGCCCACCGGCCAGCCCGCACCGTCGAAGCCCCCCCGCCCCGCGAACAACGCGCCCCCCGCCAGGATCAGAACCACGCCGAGGGCGGCGCCGCGGGCGCGAATGACCTGATCCAGCGTCGTCCGCTCGTGGGCGGCGTAGCCTTTCACCGTCTCCACGAGGTTGGGCACGAGGTCGGTGCGCCGCTTGAGCTGCACGTCGATGTCGGACCACGCGGCCTGCGAGCGCTGGCGCAGCCCGAGCCGGTTGTACGTCACCACGGCGAAACCCACCACCAGCGCGAGGATGGCGAGGAAGATCCAGCCACCGAGCGTCACCGACGATCCTCCCGTGGCTATCTTAGCGTGCACCACCATGGCATAATGAAATGGTTTTCGAGCGCCGGAGATCCAGTGTCCACGCGAATGTCGCTGCCTGTCATCGATCCGCCCGTCGCCCCCGACGGCCGCAAGCCGGCGTGGCTCAAAGTGCGTGCACCCGGTGGCCCGAACTACATCAGGCTCCAGGGCCTCGTGCGGACGTGGAACCTCCATACCGTGTGCGAGGAAGCGCACTGTCCCAATATCGGAGAGTGCTGGCAGGAGGCGACCGCCACCTTCATGATTCTCGGCGACGTGTGCACGCGGAACTGCGGCTACTGCGCCGTGGCACACGGACGGCCCGTGTGGGAGGATCGCGAGGAGCCGGAGCGTATCGGCCGGGCCGTCGCCGCCCTCGGGTTGGAGCACGTGGTCATCACCTCGGTGAACCGGGACGACCTGGCCGACGGCGGTGCCGCGCACTGGGCGGCGACCATCCGGGCGGTGCGCCGGCACGCGGGAGGCTGCCGCGTGGAGGTCCTCATTCCCGACTTCCAGGGCCAGGCGGAGGCGCTGCGCGCCGTCATCGAGGCCGTCCCGGACGTCCTCAATCACAACACGGAGACCGTGCCGCGACTCTACAAGGTGGCCCGCCACGGCGGCCGCTACGAGCGGACGCTCGAGGTGTTCCGCCGGGCCCGCGCGTGGGCTCCGGCGCTGCCCACGAAGTCGGGCATCATCCTGGGGCTTGGCGAAACCCCCGATGAGGTCCTGGCCACGATGCGGGACCTGCGCGCCGTGGACGTGGGCATCCTTACCCTGGGCCAGTACCTGCGCCCGTCGCCGGCCCACCTGCCGGTGGCCCGGTACTACCACCCCGATGAGTTCTCCGCGCTGGCCGAGGCCGGCCGGGCCATGGGATTCGCGCACGTCGAGGCCGGGCCCCTGGTGCGTTCGTCGTATCACGCCAAGCGGCAGGTGAGCGCGATCACCGCATGATCGAGTACGGCACGATTCTCCTGGTCTTCGCCTTCGCCGCGCTCGTGGCCGGCGCCCTGCTCACGCTGCCTCGGCTACTGGCGCCGAAGCGGTTAACGCCCGTCAAGGTGCAGCCCTTCGAGTGCGGCAAGGACCCGGTGGCCATCGCCGAGGGGCGGTTCGCCATCAAGTTCTCGACGGTCGCCATCCTGTTCATCCTGATCGACATCGAGCTGCTGTTCATATGGCCGTGGGCCATGCTGTATCGACGGCTCGGCTGGTTCGGGTTCGTGGAGATGATGGTGTTCCTGGCCATCCTGATGGTGGGCTTTCTGTACATCTGGCGTAAGGGGGGCCTGGAGTGGGAGTAGGCGGGTTCTTCACCTCGAAGCTGGACGAGGCCATCGGCTGGGCCCGCAAGTACTCCATCTTCCAGTATCCGTTCGTGACGGCCTGCTGCGGCATGGAGTACATGGCCACCGCGTGCTCGCACTACGACATCGACCGGTTCGGCGCCGGGCTGCCGCGCTTCTCGCCGCGCCAGGCCGACGTCCTGTTCGTGGTCGGCACGATCAGCCACAAGATGGCGCCGGTCCTCAAGCGGGTCTACGATCAGATGACGGAGCCGAAGTGGGTGGTGGCGTTCGGCGTGTGCACCTGCACCGGCGGCTTCTACGACAACTACGCCACCGTGCAGGGCATCGACACGATCATCCCGGTCGACGTGTACATTCCCGGCTGTCCTCCTCGCCCCGAGAGCGTCATCGACGGTCTGATGAAGCTGCAGGAGAAGATCGCCGCCAGCGCCCAGAGGTTCTAGGCATGGACAGCGCCGCGATCGTGGGTCTGCTGCGCGAGCGAGGGGGTGCGGCCGTCGTGGATGTGCCCGCCGCGGGCGGCGAGCACATGGCCGTCGTGGACCGGAGCGCCATCGTCGACATCCTGCGCTTCTGTCGTGACGACGAGCGCCTGGCCTTCACGATGCTCACCGACCTGACCGCGGTCGACTACCTCAACTATCCCGGCCGCGAGGATGGGCCGCGCTTCGAGGTCGTCTACCAGCTCTACTCCCTGCAGCACAACCACCGGCTGCGATTGAAAATCTGTGTCGACGAGGACGACGCCGTCGTGCCGACCGCCGTGCCGCTCTGGCCCATCGCCAACTGGCTGGAGCGCGAGGTGTGGGACATGTTCGGCATCCGCTTCGAGGGGCACCCCGACCGGCGCCGGCTCCTCCTCTACGAGGAATTCGTCGGGCACCCGCTCCGCAAGGACTACCCCGTCAATCGGCGGCAGCCGCTCATCGGGCCCAAGATCTGACATGGCGACGCGAGCCACGACCACGCGCGAGTTCATGCTGGGCGAGGGAGCCGGCACCGGGGCGGGCCGCCAGACGATCCAGGTCGGCGTGGGGCCCGCGCATCCCGCCATGCACGGGATCATCCGCATCCTCACCGAGCTGGACGGCGAGGTCATCGTCAAGTCCGACGTGGAGATCGGCTATCTGCACCGTGCCTTCGAGAAGGACTGCGAGGCCGGGCCCTACAACAACGCGATTCCGTACACCGATCGCCTCAACTACGTATCGCCCCTCATCAACAACTTCGGCTACTGCGCGGCCGTGGAGAAGCTGCTGGGCATCGCCATCACCGAGCGCTGCCAGTACATCCGCGTGATCATGGCCGAGGTCTCACGGATCTGTGACCACCTCACCTGCATCGGAGCCTCGGCGATGGAGCTCGGGGCCTTCACGGTCTTCCTCTACATGATCAAGGCCCGGGAGTTCTTGTGGGAGCTGGTCGAGGAGGTCACCGGGGCCCGCCTCACCATTTCCTACGGCCGGGTGGGAGGCGTGAAGGCCGACCTGCCGCCCGGCTTCGGCGAGCGGATGCGCGCGGCCTTCAAGCAGGTGCGCGACGTCCTGGAGGAGGTCCACCGCCTGCTCACCGGCAACCGGATCTTCATGGATCGCATGGTCGGGGTGGGCGCGCTCTCCCGTGAGGAGACGATCGCCTACGCCATCACCGGTCCGCTGCTCCGCGCCGTCGGCGTGGGCTACGACGTGCGCCGGGCCCAGCCCTACGACGCCTACGATCGGGTCGACTTCGAGATCCCCACGCAGACCGCCGGCGACAACTATGCCCGCTACCTGGTTCGCATGGCCGAGATGGAACAGTCCATGCGCATCGCCGAGCAGGCCCTGGACCAGTTGCCCGGGGGGCCCATCCAGGTGGACTTCGAGGGCCGACCGGTCGATCCCGCCCACTACGTAGACCGGGGCAAGCAGGGGAAAACCGAGGGGCTGCTGCTCCTGCCCATCGCATTGTCGCCCAACCTGCGCGGCTCGGAGCGGCCTGCGCACGAGCGCGTGAACGTGGCCGACAAGCGGGTGGTGCTACCCCCCAAGGAAGCGACGTACGGCTCCATCGAGGGGCTGATGAACCATTTCATGTTGATCATGGAGGGCTACGGCATCCGCCCCCCCCGGGGCGAGACCTACGTCGCGGTCGAGGGGGCCAACGGCGAGCTCGGGTTCTACGTCGTCTCGGACGGCAGCGACCGTCCCTACCGGGTGCGCTGCCGCCCACCGTGTCTGCCGCCGATGGCGGCCCTGCACCGGATGATCGAAGGACAAATGGTGGCCGACCTGATCCCGACGTTCGGGTCGGTCAACATGATCGGGGGAGAGCTGGACCGGTGACCGCGCCCGCGTTTTCCCCGGAGCAGCTGACCGAGGTCCGCCGGCTCCAGGGGCTCTATCCCGACGCGCGGGGCGCCCTGCTGCCCGTGCTCCACATGGCCCAGGAGACGTTCGGCTACGTGTCCGCCGAGGTCGAGGCGCATGTCGCCGGCCTGTTCGGGCTGAGCCCGGCTCAGGTGCACGAGGTGGTGACGTTCTACACCCTCTATTTCCGCCAGCGTCCGGGGCGCCACGTGATCTCCGTCTGCCACAACCTGTCCTGCCATCTGGCCGGGGCCCCCCGCATCCTGGCCCACGTGAAACGGCGGCTGGGGATCGAGGCCGGCGAGACCACTGACGACGGGCGGGTGACGCTGCTGGCGGTGGAGTGTCTGTGCGCCTGCGAGCACGCCCCGGTGATGCAGGTCGACGACCGCTACGAGTTCGATCTCACCCCGGAACGGGTGGATCGCCTCCTGACGAGGCTGCGGTGACCGGCGAAAAGCTGCTGTCCCGTCGCTTCGGCCGCGCGGACGCCCATACCCTGGCCGCCTACCGCGAGGACGGCGGGTACACGGCCTGGCCGAAGGCCCGATCCCTGGACCCGGCGGCCATCACCGAAGAGGTGAAGAAGTCCAACCTCCGTGGCCTGGGCGGCGCCGGGTTCCCGACCGGCGTCAAGTGGTCGTTCATTCCCAAGGGACACGCCGGGCCTGTGTACCTGGTGGTCAACGCCGATGAGGGCGAGCCGGGCACCTTCAAGGATCGCTACCTCCTGGAGCGCGATCCCCACGCCCTCATCGAGGGCATGCTCATCGCCGCCCGGGCCGTCCGCTCCGAGAAGGCGTTCGTCTACATCCGGGGGGAGTACGTCGAGCCCTGGCGCCGGTTCGCCGGCGCCGTGCGCGAGGCCTACGAGGCGGACTACCTGGGGCACGGCATCGACGTGGTCGTCCACCGCGGGGCCGGCGCCTACATCTGCGGCGAGGAAACGGGGCTGATCTCGTCCCTGGAGGGCAAGAAGGGCTGGCCCAAGCTCAAGCCGCCGTTCCCGGCGATCAAGGGCGCGTTCGGGGCGCCGACGATCGTCAACAATGTCGAGACCCTCTGCCACCTCCCGCACATCGTCAACCGGGGCGGGGAATGGTTCGCCGGCCTGGGAACGAAGACCCAGGGGGGCACGCGCCTGTACTCGGTGTCCGGCCGCGTGAAGCGGCCGGCCGTCTACGAGGCCTCGGTGGCCATCACCCTGCGTCAGCTCATCTACGATCTGGCCGGCGGCGTGACCGGCAATGGCCGGCTCAAGGCCGTCGTGCCGGGCGGCTCCTCGGCGGCGATCCTGAAAGCCGACGAGATCGACGTCACCATGGACGTCGACGGGCTGCGCAACGCGGGGACGATGGCCGGATCGGCCGGTGTCATCGTGATGGACGAGACGGCGTCGATCCCGGAAGCGCTCATGGTGTTGGCGCGCTTCTACGCGCACGAGAGCTGCGGGCAGTGCACGCCGTGCCGCGAGTCCACCGGGTGGATCTACCGGATGACCGAGCGGATCGTCGAGGGCCGGGGCCGCAAGGAAGACCTCGACACCATCCTCGACGTCTCCCGCCGGGGGGCCGGCACGACCATCTGCGCCTTCTTCGACGGGGCCGTGGGCCCCTACATCTCCTACATCGAGAAGTTCCGGGACGAGTTCGAGGCCCTGATCGCCTGATGACGAGAGTGACGACTCTGATCGGCCGATCAAACGACCTGCAAAGGGGGATCGCGGCGGGGCATGGGCGTGGCGAAGCCCGGGTGCCCATGCCCTGTTCAACGATCAATGCCTAGACTGACGATCAACGGACAACCGGTCGAGGTCGCGCCCGGCACCAACCTGATCGAGGCCGCCCGGGCGGTCGGCGTCGACATCCCACACTACTGCTATCATCCCGGGCTCTCGATCGCCGGGCAGTGTCGTCTGTGCATGGTGGACATCGACAAGGCCCCGCGGCCCACGGTGGCCTGCAACACCGTGGCCGCCGAGGGCATGGTGGTGATGACGGAGACGCCGCGCGTGCTGGAGGCCCGGCGGTCCATGATGGAGTTCCACCTGATCAATCATCCGCTCGATTGTCCCGTGTGCGACCAGGCCGGTGAGTGCTGGCTACAGATCTACTACATGAAGCACGGTCTCTACGAGCCCCGCATGGTGGACGAGAAGGTCCACAAGCCCAAGGCCGTGCCCCTGGGCGAGCATGTCGTGCTGGACGCCGAACGCTGCATCCTCTGCTCCCGGTGCGTCCGCTTCTGCGACGAGGTGACGGGGACGGGCGAGCTGGGCATCTTCCATCGGGGGGATCATTCCGAGGTGGGCCTGTTTCCCGGCCGGCCCCTCGCCAACCAGTACACCGGCAACCTGAACGACATCTGTCCGGTCGGCGCCCTCACCGACCGAGACTTCCGCTTCCGGGTTCGAGTCTGGTACCTGGACAGCGCCAAGTCCATCTGCCCGGGGTGCGCCCGCGGCTGTAACATCGACGTCCACGTCAACCACCGGCGGCCGCACCACAACGAGGGCCGGCGCGTGGCGCGCCTGAAGCCACGTTTCAACGCCGAGGTGAACCGCTGGTGGATGTGTGACGCCGGCCGGTACGGCTTCGAGTTCGTGGACGACGCCAGTCGCCTGGATACGCCACTACGCCGGCAGCAGGGGGGCCAGGAGCCGGCCGGCTGGGACGAGGCGCTGGCCGCCGTGACCGACGTCCTGGCCAGCACCGCGCCTGACGAGATCGGCGTCATCGCCTCACCGCGGATGGCGAATGAGGACCTCTTCGCTCTGCGGCGCTTGCTGGGGCGCCTCGGGATCCACCGGGTCGGCTTCGCCGTCCCTCCGGCCGCGCCCGGCGACGAGGACGCCCTGCTCATCCGGGCCGACAAAAATCCCAACACTCGCGGCGCCGAGCTCATCGGGCTGGACGGCGACGTCGTCGCCATCTTGAAGGCCGCGCGCGACGGCCGGCTCCGTCTCCTGTGGGTGTTCGCCCACGACCTCTTCGCCAGCGCCTGGCCGGATGCGCCTGTCCGGGCGGCGCTGACGTCCGTCCCCACGCTGATCTGGAGCGGCACCAACGCCAACGCCACCAGCGCGCTGGCCTACTGGGTCCTCCCCGCGGCGGCCTGGGTCGAGCGGGACGGGACGTTCACGAACTTCGAGGGCCGGGTTCAGCGTTTTCGCACCGCGGTCGCACCGCTGGGCGAGGCGCGGCCGGAGTGGGACGTCATCGGGCGAATCAGCGAGATGCTGGGCGAGCCGGTCCAGGGCACGCGCGCCGAGCACTGGTTCCGGGCCCTGGCCGCCGCCGTTCCGGCCTTCGCCGGCCTAACCTACCAGAATCTCGGTGACGCGGGAAGGACGATTCGAGCGCGGGCTCTGCCCGCGCAATCCGTTCTGGGGGAGGTCTCGGAGGGGGCCGTCGCGCCCCCCGGGCGCGCCAGCGATGGCGCCCCCTCCGAATAATAAGCCGTGGCCGATTTCGGTATCGCCGTGGGCCGAGTGGCCTTCGTGATGCTGTTCGTCCTCAATGCCGGCGGCCTGCTCACCTGGGTGGAGCGCAAGCAATCGGCGATCATGCAGGACCGCATCGGAGCCAACCGGGCGGCCATCTTCGGCGTTCGGCTGATGGGGCTGTTCCATCCCCTGGCCGATGCCATCAAGATGCTCACCAAGGAGGAATTCCGGCCCGCCCGGGCGGACCGGCTGCTCTTCACCCTGGCCCCGTTCGTGTCGGTCTTCTTCGCCCTGGTGGCCTTCGCCTCCATCCCGTTCGGCGACACCCTGCGTGTCGCCGGCCGCGAGGTCCCTCTGCAGGCGGTCACGTTGAACGTAGGCATCCTGTATGTCTTCGCGATGCTTTCGCTCGGGGTCTACGGCGTCATGATGGCCGGCTGGGCCTCCGGCAACAACTACGCGTTGCTGGGCGGCCAGCGGGCGGCCGCCTTGATGATTTCTGCCGAGATCTCGATCGGGGCCTCCATCATGGGTGTGATCATGGTCTACGGCTCCCTGGACATGCAGGAGATCGTGCGCGGGCAGGGCCAGCTGATCGCCGGCGTGATCCCCAAGTGGGGTCTCGTGACGCAGCCGCTGGCCTTCCTGCTCTTCGTCACCGCCGGCATCGCGGCCACCCGGCGGATCCCGTTCGACACCCCGGAGAGCGAGTCCGAGATCATCGGCTACTTCATCGAGTACAGCGGCATGAAGTTCGGCATGTTCGCGATGGCCGACTTCCTCGAGACCGTCGTGATCGGGGGCATGACCACCGCGCTGTTCCTGGGCGGCTGGCAGGTGCCTTACTTACAATCCGACGGCTTTCATTTTCCCTGGGGGGCCGCGCTGGCCTTGCCCCACCTGGCCGTGGTGCTGCTGCAGGTGGGGGCGTTCGTGTTCAAAGTGGGCCTGATGATCTTCCTGCTCATGCTCGTCCGCTGGACGCTGCCCCGCTTCCGCTACGACCAGGCCATGCACCTGGGCTGGCTGGGCCTGTTCCCGCTCTCCATCCTCAACATCGTCGTCACCGGCCTGGTCCTGCTGGCATGGAGCTGAACCGAGATGAATAATCGGCCTAGCCGAGCGCAGCCACTCGTACCTCGAACAGCCCACCCACGGCCTGAACCGGCCACGCGGACCCCGCTCCAGTAATGCAATTACGCCAGCGCTTCTATGTGTTCGAGGTGCTCTCCGGACTGGCCCTCACCGCCCGCCACTTCTTCCGCAATCTGGGCGGCCACCTCGCGCGGGCCCTGGGCCGACGCCGCGCCCGTGGAGCCGTCACCATCCAGTACCCGGAGGAACGGCGTCCGTATGCTCCGCGGTTGCGGTCGCTGCACCGGCTCGTGCGCCGGGAGGATGGCTCCCCCCGGTGCGTAGCCTGCATGATGTGCGAGACGGTGTGCCCGGCCCACTGCATCTACATCGTGGCCGACGAACATCCCAATCCGGAGATCGAGAAGGTGCCTGCCCGCTTCGACATCGATCTGGGCAAATGCGTCTTTTGTGGGTACTGTGTGGAAGCGTGCCCGGAGGACGCGATCCGGATGGACACTGGCATCCTCGAATTCTCCTCCTACAGCCGGGCCGGCATGATCTACACGCAGGAAGTCTTGCTCGCGCTCGAGCCGGCCGGCCCCGATGGCCGGCCGACCTCGCCGGTGCCCATCCCGGCGGAGCGCCAGCCGTGATGGCCATGGTCGCCTTCCTGGTCATCGCGGTGATCGCGGTGGGGTCCGCGCTCGGCTTGCTCATCAAGCGCAACCCGATCCACGGCGCCCTGTTCCTCGTCGTCAACCTCGGCGCCATCGCCGCTCTCTACCTCATGATGGGATACGAGTTCCTGGCCTTCGCCCAGGTCATCGTCTATGCCGGGGCCATCATGGTGCTGTTCCTCTTCGCCATCTTCGTGCTCATCCCCGGCAAGGAGGAGACGGCGCCGGACCCGCGCCGGAGCTGGCGGGTGCTGGCCGTGCCCCTGGGGGTGGTCCTGCTGGTGGAGCTGGCCGTGGTCGTGGCCGCGCGCAGCACTGCGCCGGCGACGTCAGCGCCTCCGCCGAGCTTCCCGGCCAGCATGGCCATCCTGTTCACCGACTATCTGTTTCCGTTCGAGCTCACGTCGGTTCTGCTCCTGGCCGCGATGGTCGGCGTCCTGCTCCTGACGAGGCGGCGGGCATGATCCCCGACACCTACTATCTGGTGTTGTCGGCGGTGCTCTTCGCGCTCGGGGTCGTGGGCGTCGTCGTCCGCCGTAACCCGCTGGTGATCTTCATGTCGATCGAGCTGGCCCTGAACGCCGCCAACCTGGCGCTGGTGGCCTTCAGTCAGCGCTGGGGAAGCCCGGAGGGTCAGACCCTCGTGCTGTTCGTCATGGCGGTGGCCGCCGCCGAGGTGGCAGTGGGGCTGGCGATCATCGTGGCGATCTTTCGCGTGCGCCAGCGCTTGAGCATCGATGACCTCAGCCTGATGCGCTGGTGATTCAGAGTATGGAGGAGACATGGCACAGAAGAAGCAGCCAGCCCTGAACGTCGACGCCGACCTGGCCCGCCGGCTCCTCGGTGACATGATGTTGATCCGCCGCTTCGAGGAAAAGGCGGCGGAGGCCTACGCGCTGGGCAAGATCGGGGGCTTCCTGCACCTCTACATCGGTGAGGAGGCGGTCGCGGTCGGAGCCACCTCGGTGTTGCGTCCGGACGACTACGCCATCGCGGCCTATCGCGAGCACGGCCACTGCCTGGCCAAAGGCTCGGACCCCCGCCGCGTCATGGCCGAGCTCTACGGCCGCCGGGACGGGCTGTGCAAGGGCAAAGGCGGCTCCATGCATCTCTTCGACGCCAGCGTCAACTTCCTGGGCGGCCACGCCATCGTCGGCGCCCACCTGCCGCAGGCCGCCGGAGTCGGCTTCGCCATCAAATACCGGGGCACCGACCAGGTGATCGCCTGCTACTTCGGCGAGGGGTCCGTGCCCCAGGGCGAGTTCCACGAGGCCATGAACCTGTCCGCCCTGTGGAAGCTCCCCGTGATCTGGCTGTGCGAGAACAACCGGTACGCGATGGGCACGGCCATCGAGCGGGCGCTGGCCCAGACGGACATCTGGAAGTTCGGCCAGACGTACGGCATCCCCGGCGAGGCCGTCGACGGCATGGACGTGCTGGCCGTGCGCGAGGCCGTAGGCCGGGCCGTGGAGCGGGCGCGCAAGGACAAGGCGCCGTCGCTCATCGAGGCCCGCACCTACCGGTTCCGCGGCCACTCCATGCGTGACCCGGCGGGGGCCGTCTACCGCAGCAAGGACGAGGTCGAGCGGGAGAAGCTCCGGGATCCGATCGTCCTGTTCCGGGACCGCGTGCTCCAGGCCGGGCTCCTCAGCGAAGCCGACGTGCGGACGCTCCAGAAGGATGTCAACGATCGCATCGACGACGCCACGACGTTCGCCGACGCCTCCGCCGAGCCGCCGCTGGAATGGCTCCTGACCGACGTGTACCGGGAGGGCGCGTGATGGCAGTCATGAGCTATCGCGAGGCACTGAATCTCGCCCTCCGGGAAGAGATGAAGCGCGACGAGCGGGTCTTCGTGATCGGCGAAGAGGTCGGACTCTACGACGGCGCCTACAAGGTCACCCAGGGCTTGCTCAAAGAATTCGGGCCCCGGCGGGTCGTGGATACCCCGATCGCCGAGTCGGGCTTCACCGGGGTCGGCGTGGGGGCGGCGATGGTCGGCCTGCGCCCGGTCGTGGAGATGATGACGTTCAACTTCGCGTTGCTGGCGCTGGATCAGATCGTCAACTCGGCGGCCAAGCTCCACTACATGTCGGGCGGGCAGTACAACGTGCCCATGGTGATCCGCGGCCCCGGCGGGCCGGCGCACCAGCTCGCCGCCCAGCACTCGCAGTCGATGGAGGTGTACTTCTATCACGTGCCCGGACTCAAGGTGGTGCGGCCCTCGACGCCGATGGACGCCAAGGGCCTTCTCAAGGCCGCCATCCGGGACGAGAATCCCGTGATCTTCATCGAGTCGGAGACGCTCTACGCGTTGAAGGGCGAGGTCCCCGAGGATCCCGAGTTCATCATCCCGCTCGGACAGGCGGCGGTGCGCCGCGAGGGCACGGACGTCACCGTGATCGCCTACATGGGCATGATGTACCGGGCCCTGGAGGCGGCCGAGGAGCTGGCCGGCGAGGGCCTCTCGGTGGAAGTCGTCGACCCGCGCACCCTGCGCCCCATGGACGCGGCGACCATCATCGGATCCGTCCGCAAGACTCACCGGGCGGTCGTGGTGGAAGCTGGGGCCGGATTCGCCGGCATGGGCTCGGAGATCGCCGCCTTCGTCACCGAGCACGCCTTCGACGACCTGGATGCGCCCGTGGAGCGCGTCACCGGGGCCAACGCGCCGATGCCGTACGCGCGAAATCTGGAAAAGGCCAAGACGCCGTCCAAGGAGCGCATCGTGGAGGCCATTCGCCGCGTCTGCCACTCCGAGGGGAGCGAGCCATGACGGTGACCCGGGTGGTCATGCCGAAGCTCTCCGAGGCCATGGAGACCGGTCGCATCATCAAGTGGCTGAAGAAGGAAGGTGACCGGGTCCAGGGCGGCGACATCCTCGCCGAGGTGGAGACCGACAAGGCCGACGTGGAGATGGAGGCGTTCGGGGGCGGTGTCTTGCGCAAGGTGCTGGTGTCGGCCGGCGATCGGGCCCCGGTGGGCGCCCTCGTCGCCGTGATCGCCGAGCCCGACGAGGACATCGCCGGGGTGGTCGCACAGGCGCCCAGCCCGGTGGCCGCGCCGGCGGTCGCTGCGGCTCAGCCGGCTCCGGCGGGAACGATGTCGGACCGGCCGGCGCCCGTGCCGCCCCAGCCGCGGAGCGAGGACCACGTGACCCGCATCCCGGCCCCGGCGGCCGCGCCTGCGGGGCCGGGGACGACGCCGGTGAGCGCCCCTGGGGCACGAGACGAGGGCAGGGTGAAGGCGTCTCCCCTGGCCAGGAAGATCGCCGCTCAGTCGGGTGTGGACCTGCGCCTCGTCCGCGGCTCGGGGCCGGGCGGCCGCGTCATCCGGCGCGACGTCGAGGCGGCGCGGACGGCCGTCCCCGCCCAGGCCCCGGCGGCCCGGCCGGCGGCGCCGGGGGTGGAGTACGAGGACCGGCCGCTGACACCGATCCGCGCCGTCATCGCCAAGCGCATGCCGATGGCCAAGGCACCGGTGCCGCACTTCTACGTCACCGCCGAGGTGGCGATGGACCGGGCCTGGGAGCTCCGCGAGGAACTGAACGCCCTGGAGGGCCAACCCAGGATCTCGGTCAACGATCTCGTCATCCGGGCCTGCGCCCTGGGCCTGCTCGCGCATCCCGAGGTCAACGCCTCGTTCCAGGGTGAGTCGGTTCGCGTCTGGCACCGCGTCCACCTCGGGCTCGCCGTGGCGCTCGACGAGGGATTGATCACCCCGGTCCTCCGTGACTGCCACGCCAAGTCGCTCGCCCAGATCGCCGTGGAGGCGCGGGACCTCGTCGAACGGGCCCGTACGCGCAAGTTGCGGTCCCAGGAGCTGAGCGGTGCCACCTTCTCGATCTCGAATCTGGGCATGTTCGACGTGACGGAGTTTTCGGCGATCATCAATCCCCCCGAAGGGGCCATCCTGGCGGTGGGAGCCGTTCGGCGAGTCCCCGTCGTGGACCAGGACGCTGTCACCGTCGGGCGTCGGATGGCGGTGACGCTGTCCTGCGATCACCGGGTCATGGACGGCGCGATGGCTGCGCGCTTTCTGCAGACGGTCGAGCAGCTGCTCGAAGAGCCGCTGCGACTGCTCGTATGACCGTGGGCCCGTCTAGAACGGTGGTCACGACTCGGATCGCGCTGCGAATGACCGCAGCGGGTGATTGCGGCGGGGCACGGGCGTGGCGAGAGCCCGGGTGCCCGTGCCCTGTTAATGATCATGGCCACGCATAAGGCTGACGTCGCCGTCGTGGGGACGGGGCCCGGCGGATATGTCGCGGCGATTCGGTGCGCGCAGCTCGGGTTGTCGGTCATTGCCGTGGAAGACGACCGGCCGGGGGGCGTGTGTCTCAACTGGGGGTGCATTCCGACCAAGGCGCTGCTCCGGAATGCCGAGGTAGTGCACCTGTTCGAGCGGGCTTCCGATTTCGGGATCCGCGTGCAGGAGTGGAAGGCCGACTACGCGGAAGCGGTCCGCCGCAGCCGGGGCGTCGCCGACCGCATGGCCAAGGGCGTCGAGTTCCTGTTCCGCAAGAACAAGATCACGTTGCTGGCGGGAACCGGCAGCCTCAAGAGCCCCACGCAGGTGGAGGTCCGGGGCGAGGCCGGCACTGACGCCATCGAGGCCCGGGCCGTCATACTGGCCACGGGCTCCGAGCCCCGGTCGCTACCTGGACTGAGCATCGACGAGAAGCTGATCCTCTCTTCCAACGGCGCCGTGCGGCAGGAGCGGGCGCCGGCCTCGCTCATCGTGATCGGCGCGGGCGCCGTGGGCGTGGAGTTCGCCGACGTCTACGCCACCTATGGGACCCAGGTCACTCTCCTGGAGGCGCTGCCCCGGGTGGTGCCGGTGGAGGACGAGGAGGTCTCGACGCTGCTGGCGCGCCTGTTCGGCCGGCGGGGGATGACGATCAAGACCGGGGTGAAGGTCACCGCGGTGAAGCCGGGCGGCCCCGGCGCGGTGGTCGAGACCGACGGCGGCCGCTTCGAGGCCGAGCAGGTCCTGGTGGCTGTCGGGCGAGGGGCCCGCGTGCGCGACGTGGGCCTGGAGGCCCTCGGGGTGCAGATGGAGAAAGGCTTCGTGAAGGTCTCGCCCCGCATGGAGACGTCGATCAAGGGCATCTATGCCATCGGCGACATGGCCGGGCCACCGCTGCTGGCGCACAAGGCCATGGCCGAAGGCGTCGTGGCTGCCGAAGCGATTGCCGGGCGGGATCCGCGGCCGGTGGACTACGGCAACGTGCCGTCCTGCACGTACTGTCGGCCCCAGATCGCCTCGATCGGGCTCAGCGAGAGCCGGGCCCGGGAGAACGGGCGGGACGTGAGCGTCGGCCGCTTTCCCCTCACGGCGAGCGGCAAAGCGGTGGCGCTCGGCGAGACCGATGGCTTCGTGAAGGTCGTGGCCGACAAGGCCACCGGCGAGCTGCTGGGGGCGCACATCATCGGTCCCGAGGCCACCGAGATGATCCACGAGTTCGCCGTGGGCCGGACGCTGGAGGCGACGCTCGAGGAGATCGTTCACACGATCCACGCCCACCCGACCCTGTCGGAGGCGGCTTTGGAAGCCACGCTGGCCGCCCTCGGCCGCGCCATTCATATTTGAAGCTGGGGGGATGAAGAACCTGGGGGGCCCCGACATGGCCTCCCAGACCCCCCATTTCACGTCTCAATCGAGCCTGTGGCTCGATTGAGCTCGATTCGCCGTTAGAGCCTGACCCGCTAACCCAACTTCAGCAGTTCGAACGGGCGAGGTTTCAGCCGTTCCCTGCCCGGCGGCGCTCCTCGAGAATCACTTCCAGCTCGGCGATGTGTGGGGAAGCAGATCCTCGTAGCCACCGCCCCCGGGTGATCTCGCCGAACGCGTCGAGATCACCCACATCCGTGGTCAGCGTGAAGTTCAGCCCACGCTCCAGCGTGGCGACGTCCCAGCGGAACGGCAATCCCGGCGGCGCGCCCCGCGGGTACGGATGGTACGGGGCCAGGCCGAGGACCAGCCGCTGGAGATTCTCGGCGGAGCGCCGATAGACCACG
Source organism: Candidatus Methylomirabilota bacterium (assembly GCA_035709005.1). NCBI lineage: Bacteria > Methylomirabilota (SeqCode) > Candidatus Methylomirabilota bacterium. Next base: position 33,733 of record DASTFB010000037.1, read on the forward strand.
TCGACATCGCGTGTGAGTCGGACCGATCCATGGACGATGGCCGCCACGCCGCCCACGAGGATGCACTCCACACCGGCGTCGGCCAGGGCTCGGAGGAGCGCCTTGAAGTCCGTCACGGGCGGGTGGTCCGGCCGGCGCGACGGAGCTCCTCGGCGAAGCTCTGGAGCTCGATCAGGGCCTCGATGCGCTCCTGGATGGACCGCTTCAGGTTCTCCCGGAATCGTGCGGGCGGCGGTGGCGCCCAGGCAGACGAGCACTTCGGGCTCGATCACGCCGATCTCGGCCTCGAGCCACGGGCGGCAGGCGGCGATCTCGGCCAACCGCGGCGTCTGGTGGATCCGGCGCTTGCCGCGCTTTCGGCCAGCGCGCGGTCGAGAACCTCGCCGGCCGGCCTCACGCACGGCGCGCCTCTCAGATCCTCCTGGTCGCCCGGCTGCTCGCCGAGGAGCATCGCGCGGGCGTCGGCCGGCCCGTGGCCGAACACGGCCTGGGTCGCGTGGCGGTAGAGATCGCAGCCGGTGCACCGCGCGGCCGCCGCCCGTAGCTCGTCGAGCCTCGCGCCGGCGGGCACGTACGGCGCCGCGCCGCGGCCTTCCTCCTCGAG